>CAXBAL010000035.1:0-11787 GCA_963973475.1 uncultured Micavibrio sp. | reverse complement strand
TACGTCAACCAGGTCGGCGGTCAGGACGAACTCGTCTTTGACGGCGGCTCGTTTTCGATCGAAGCAGACGGCACGCTGAAAACCCAGCTCCCCTTCTTCGAAGAGGCCATCCAGCCCGCCCACCAAGGCAGTATGCAAAGCCATACGGAAAACGAGCTCATCTATAACGCGCTCAAACTCGGCCTTGGCGATTACGTGCGCAAGAACGGCTTTTCCGGCGTCATTATCGGCTTATCGGGCGGCGTGGACAGCGCGCTCACCGCCGCGCTCGCCGTGGATGCTTTGGGCGCCAAACATGTGCATTGCGTCATGCTGCCCTCTCAATTTACCTCGCAAGAGAGCCTAGATGACGCCGCCGCGCTCGCCAAAAATCTCGGTGTGCGGCTGGATACAATCAGCATCGAAGCGCCCCTTAAGGCGTTCGAGCAAACCCTGCCCGGCCTCAAAGGCCTCGCCCATGAAAATATCCAGTCCCGCATCCGTGGCAATATCCTGATGGCGCTATCGAATACCGAGGGGAAAATGGTGCTCACCACTGGCAACAAATCCGAAATGGCCGTGGGCTACGCCACCATTTACGGCGATATGAATGGCGGCTTTAACGCGCTGAAAGATGTCTATAAAACCAAAGTCTACGCCCTCTGCCACTGGCGCAACGACCAAGGCGCAATTATCCCTGATCGCATTATCACCAAAGCCCCGACTGCCGAGCTACGCGAGAACCAGCTAGATCAAGACAGCCTGCCCCCCTATGACGTACTGGACGGCATTTTAGAGCTTCTGATAGAAGCCGAACAATCGGTTGACGATATCTGCAGCAATGAAAAGTTCGAGCGCGAAACCGTCCTGCGCATCTGGAAACTCCTAGACCGCGCCGAATACAAACGCTATCAAGCCGCCCCCGGCACCAAAACCACCCCCAAGGCGTTTGGCCGCGACCGCAGGTATCCGATGACGAATAGGTATAGTGATACATTTTAAGACATTTATACATCACAGTAAGCGCAACCAAAAAATTTGTGGCTTTGCTGCCTATTATGGTTATATATACTCTTAAAAAAGAATATAAATAGAATTTCTATTTCGGTGCTGATGGGCACTTATAAAAAGCGGGAGAAGTTATGAGCTATATTTGGATAGACAATTATTTAGAAAAAGAGCAGTTAAAGCAGGCTTTTAACAAAGCTGCTTTTAATAAACAAAACTATCTCATTCATTTCGGCACAAGTACCAATGATTTTGCTTGTATGCTTAATGAACATACGGCTGAAGCAAACGATGATACATTAAGAGATGTTTTAACGCATAACTATTCCGAACATGATAACCTGCATGTGATTAATGTATATGATACAAGCAAGGATTTTGAAGGCGCTGTTTTGGCACAAAAGCTTGAGGCTGTTAGAGAAGATTTGGCGGCAATAAAACGTGAAGTAGCCATGGCTGCGCGTCCATGGTGGAAAGAACTATTAAATTTGGAACCTTAAATGAAGCGGTAGAGGCTTCTAGGTTTACCTCAACACGAACTACCAACGCAGAAGTTCTTTTTTTCTCGCTCTCTTACATCATTATCTCGCTTCCACTCCGCTATACTTCGTTTGAAGAACGAAAAATTGACAAATTAGGAATTTAATCATATTATGCAACTATGGTTTTAAATAAAAATATCCTTAAACGTCATTCCCTGAATTCATACATGAATTCTAAGGGAATCCAGATAAACCGCCCTGCTGGATCGCCTTAGAATTTTACAAATTCAGGCGATGACAAAAACTATCAAAACAAACTGAAAGACACGCAATAAAAACAAGCTCTTAGCCCCCTAACCCGCAAAAAAATACAAAAACAAACTGAAGGAACGCCCCCGTCCAAAAAAACATTTGTGAGCATGCGGCCTGTTGTGGTTATATATGCCCCTAGAAAAGGATTGAAAATATGAGTGTTAGAGTACGTTTTGCCCCTTCCCCCACTGGCTGGCTGCATGCCGGAAATGTGCGCGCCGCCATTATCACATGGCTTTTTGCGCGCAAAGAAGACGGGCATTTCCTGTTCCGCGTTGATGACACGGATGCGGAGCGCTCGAAGGCAGAATATGAAGAAGACATTGAGGCATCGCTTAACTGGCTCGGACTGAACTGGGACGAAAAAGCACGCCAGAGCGACCGCTGGGATCGTTACAATGAAGTGATCGCCAAGCTGAAAAGCGCAGGCCGTTTGTACGCCTGTTATGAGAGCCCTGAAGAGCTGGCCCTAAAACGCAAGACTTTGCTGAACCGTGGCTTGCCACCAATTTACGACCGCGCGGGATTAAACCTCAGCGATGAACAAAAAGCCAAATACGAGGCCGAAGGCCGCGCGCCGCATTGGCGTTTCAAGCTCAACCACGCGCCCATTGAATGGAATGATCACATTCGCGGCAATGTAAAATTCGAAGGCGAGCAAATGGCCGATCCGGTGTTAATCCGCGAAGATGGCCGCCCGCTCTATCACCTTTGCAGCGTTATTGACGATCTGGATTTCAAAATCACCCATGTCGTGCGCGGCGAAGATCATGTCTCCAACACCGCCAGCCATGTGCAGATGTTCGAAGCCATTATCGAGGCCGAGGGCAATGGCACGATGCCGCAATTCGCACACCTACCGCTTATTTCCGACAAGGAAGGCGGAAAGCTGTCCAAACGTCTCGGTTCGCTTAGCGTTAAGGAATTGCGCGAAGTGGAAAAGCTGGAGCCGATGGCGATTGTCTCGCTGATGGCGCGCCTTGGTACGTCTGATCCGATTGAGGCCTATCCATCGGTAAAGCCTTTAATCGAGAGTTTTGATTTTTCCAAATTCTCACGCGGCACGCCTAAATTCGACACCGATGAGCTGTTCCGTTTGAATGCCAAAATCCTGCATGACACACCATTTGAAGACGTCAATGTTCGTCTTGCCAATATGGGCATGCAGGATCTGGACGAGGATTTCTGGCTCTCCGTGCGCGCCAATATCGAGCGCCTGCATGATGTCAAAAACTGGTGGGACATGGCCAAAGGCCCTGTGCAATCCGTGGTCGAGGACGATGATCAGGACTACATCACCGCCGCCGCCGCAACCTTACCGCCTGCGCCGTGGAGCGAGAGCACATGGGGCGAATGGACAGGCAAGCTGAAGGAAGAGACCGGCCGCAAAGGCAAGGCGCTCTTCATGCCACTGCGTCAAGCGCTCACAGGTATGGCGCACGGGCCAGAGATGGATAAGCTCCTGCTCCTGATCGGCCCTGATAAAGCGCGCGAGCGTCTGCAAGGTTTGAAGAAAGCGGCGTAGTGAGCGCGGCGACAAACAAACCCGCAATTATCCTCGTGCAGCCGCAAATGGGCGAAAATATTGGTGCTGCCGCCCGCGCGATGGGAAATTTTGGCCTAACAGATTTACGTCTCGTCGCCCCGCGCGATGGCTGGCCAAACGAAAACGCCGATCGCAACGCCGCAGGCGCGTTTGAGAGCGCTGGTGTCACCGCTACCGTATTCGACACGCTCGAGGGAGCCGTTACTGACCTCCATACCGTGCTGGCCACCACCGCCCGCCCCCGCGATATGGTCAAGGATGTCTACACACCGCAAAGCGCCGCGAGCCTGATTCGGGAAAATTCCAGTCTCAAAACAGGTCTGGTATTCGGCGGGGAACGCGCGGGTTTAAGCAATGATCACATCGCTCTTTGTCACGGGCTTATTACCATTCCGGTTAATCCTGATTTTTCCTCGCTCAATCTCGGGCAATCCGTGTTGCTGGTTTGCTGGGAATATTTCCGCACCCATGATGAAACGCCTAAGCACGTGCTCAATGCCGGTGATAGCTATCCCGCCACGCAAGACAAGCTGGAAGAGTTTTTTAAACGCCTTGAGAATGAGCTGGAGCAAGGAAAATTCTTTAAAGCGCGCAATTTGAAACCGACCATGATCCGCAATATCCGCACCATGCTCCTGCGCGCCCGCCTCACCGATCTGGAATTACGCACTTTCCACGGCATCATCAGCGCGCTGATCGGCAAGAAAAAACCGCCGGAAAATTAATCTGGCGGCTTGCTCGAATTCTTTAAAGATATTATTTACGCAACGTTGCGTGAATATTCTTGCGCGTTCAATTCCCTAATAGTTTTTAGCAAACGCATGACCATATCTTTTGTTTGGTTCATATCATCTTGTTTTAGCTCTGCCTCTTCCAACAAATTCTCGGGAATAAAGGCCAGATCGGCCGAGCTGATTTTCTTGAAATAAATGCCGTTTGCATCTTTACCGTCGGCCTTCACATCGCCTTCGTAAAAGGCGGTGGCGAAATATGTGCCGTCAATCTTTTGCACGTGATCGCAAAGCTGAACATCCATATCGCCGATCTTTACGCATCCAACCTGATTGGAAAATTCGTAAAATTTCGCCGGTTTCTTTTCGTATTGAGCCATGTCAGGTCTCCTTCAAACTGAATTCTAAATATAATAGGGACAGTTATACGCCTAATTCCACAAAAATGCAAATAATGTTATGTTAATATGAATGCGTTTGTATGATAAAAAAAAAGACCGCAACAAGCGGCCTTTTTTAAAGAATATATATGTACCAAAGCAATTAGCGTGAATAAAACTCGACAACTAGATTTGGTTCCATCTGCACGGCGTATGGAATGTCTTCCAGTTTCGGTGTGCGGATGAATGTAGCCTTCATCGCTTTTGCTTCTACGTCGATGTAGTCAGGTACTTCGCGCTCAGGCTGCTGCTGGGCTTGTAGAACCATTGGAAGCTGGCGTGAGGCCTCTTTAACTTCGATAACGTCGCCTTCTTGCACTTGGTAAGATGGAATGTTGACGATTTTACCGTTCACGAAGACGTGCTTGTGATTAACGAACTGACGCGCCGCAAATACGGTCGGGACAAAATTCGCACGGTATATAACGGCGTCCAAGCGGCGCTCTAAAAGGCCGACAAGGTTCTGACCTGTATCACCGCGCAGACGATCGGCTTCTTTAAAGTAGCGGCGGAACTGCTTCTCGCCGACATTGCCGTAATAGGCCTTTAACTTTTGTTTCGCCATCAACTGCAGACCGTAATCGGACAATTTGCCGCGACGCTGCCCGTGCATACCCGGGCCGGTCTGACGGGTGTTGTAAGGGGATTTAGCACGGCCCCAAAGGTTGGCGCCAATACGGCGATCAATTTTATGTTTTGATGATAAACGCTTACCACTCATGTGTTCACTCCTATTTTTACTTTTTGTCCCGCCCGACCAACAATGGTTTGAAGGCATGCCATTTCGGCAAAATATCCATCAACGGGGAGGAACCATTTCCCCCCTCTTTCGCGGGAATAGAGCGATTTATACGGATTTGACGATAAATGTCAACAAAACTATGCGCTTTTTATCTTTAATTCGAGATCAGATACGCATTGGTCGCAATGAACAAGATGTATCCCCATTGCGCCATCACACAAATCACGCCCACCAAAAACGCGGTGAAGCGGTATTTGATACGATTTGATCCAGTGTGGATGAGCATATGAACGATGCGGCTGATCACAAAGACAAAGGCCAGAATGACAAAAAGCCAGCTCTCTACCGAGAAAATCAACACCAGCGCGCAAGCGACGTAAAACAAAACCGGCATTTCGAACTGATTGATGTAATTGTTTTGTACCTTGCGCACATAATCCGGCCATGCCTCTGGACTTACGGCGATATCGGACATTTTTATGCCGGATTCTTTAAAGGCCCGCACCCTGACAAAACGCATTTTAAAAAGCACTACAAAAGTTAGTGCGACTTGAAGGAATATGCTCCAGACCAATAAATAAGTTAATAATGACATGTGAGGTGCGCCTTGTGTTGTTCTGTCTATCTTATAACGGCAAGATTATACCCATGGCCACGCCCTGTATAGATGGAAAAATTAATAACCACCGCGCATAAGCAATCAGAACTTAATCCGGTGCCACATCATGCTCGTAAAGATCCATAGCCTTATCAAATTCCTTGGCCCATATCGCATCAGCCAGCGCATCATGCTCGTTATGCTTAACCGGGATAAGCCCATGATAAGCCCCCAGATCATTAAATCTCTGTGCCAAATTATAGGGAAACCCTTCAATATTGCGGGGCATCTGTAGAAATTTCGGAGCAAAAATATTTTGCAGAATGACAGCATCTTGCGGTGCGTACCAATATCTGAACTGCGTATCATCCGACCCGATAAAATTAAGAATGTCTTCCCGTATTTCGTGGCGAGTTTTCCATGTTTTTTCAGGTGGCAATTTAGGCAAGACGACATCCCGCAAGAACCGGTTTTCCTTCGCGGCCTTTTTATTGAACTCTTTAAATACTGCGGTATAGGTACGGTTTTCCTCATCAACTAAACCTATAGAAATAGGTTCGAGAACCGGAATGATGGTTCCGTTTCGCAATTTGGTAGTATATTCGTTAAATTCGACATCAAACCATATTTTTTGCATAATTTATTCCTATAGAAAAATAGGAATAAGCGCAAATGAAAATATATGGGGCTGAGTAAATGGTGGGCCAGGCCGGACTTGAACCAGCGACCAATCCGTTATGAGCGGACTGCTCTAACCAGCTGAGCTACTGGCCCTTAAAAAAAACAATTAACAGATCACCCGCGGGCGGGCAATAGTTTTATGTGTCCAGAAAGCTGCGAAGTTTGCGGCTGCGGCTTGGGTGTTTGAGTTTGCGCAGAGCTTTGGCTTCGATCTGACGGATACGCTCGCGCGTTACGTTGAACTGTTGACCGACCTCTTCCAGTGTATGATCGGTGTTCATACCGATACCAAAACGCATACGCAGCACACGCTCCTCACGCGGGGTAAGGGACGCCAGTACGCGGGTTGTGGTTTCGCGCAAATTCGAATGAATGGCGCTGTCAACGGGAAGCAATGCGTTTTTGTCCTCGATGAAATCACCCAAGGACGAATCTTCCTCATCACCGATTGGCGTCTCAAGGGAGACCGGCTCTTTGGCGATTTTCAGGACTTTACGGACCTTATCGAGCGGCATGTGCAGACGCTCGGCCAGCTCTTCAGGTGTTGGCTCACGGCCGATTTCGTGCATCATCTGGCGGGACGTGCGCACCATTTTGTTGATCGTTTCGATCATATGCACCGGAATACGGATGGTGCGCGCCTGATCGGCGATAGAGCGCGTAATGGCCTGTCTGATCCACCATGTTGCATAGGTGGAGAATTTATAGCCGCGGCGGTATTCGAATTTATCAACGGCCTTCATCAGGCCGATATTGCCTTCCTGAATAAGATCAAGGAATTGCAGACCGCGATTGGTGTATTTTTTCGCGATCGAGATCACAAGACGCAAATTGGCCTCGACCATTTCTTTCTTGGCGCGGGCGGCTTCTTTTTCGCCTTTTTGAACGGTGCCGATTATGCGGCGCCATTCTTTGATGGGCAGCATAGTGTCTTCGGACACAAGCGCAACCTGATCGCGCATTTTGGTGACCTGATCGGAATGTTTCTCGGCAAACTTGGCCCAGCCCTTGCCCTTGAGCGCGGATACATTTTCGAGCCAGCCCGGATCAAGTTCCGCGCCGAAATAATGCTGAAGGAAATCTTCGCGCTTCACGCCGCAATCGGTGGCCATGCGGAGCATTTTACCCTCTAAGCTAACAAGTTCGCGGTTGATGCTGTAGAGACGGTCAATCAACTGATCAATGCGGGCATTGTTCAGGCGCACTTCGTTCATGTGCGTGACCATTTCCTCTTTAAGGTCGTTGTATTTTTTGGTCGCAGATGCGGTTGGCTCATCGCCTTTTTGCAAGGCATCAAGGCGCTCTTGCTGGACTTTTTGCATCTTTTTATAGGTTTTCTGGATTTTGCCGAAATTCTCGAAAACGCTAGGGGCTAGCTCTTCTTCCATTGCGGCCAAAGACATATTGCCTTCGTCGTCATCGCCATCTTCGGAGGCGCCGTCAGATGTGCTCTTCTCATCGCCATCCTCGTCATCAGTGTCTTCAACTTCGGCGGCTTCGTCTTCATCTGTTTCGGCATCAGGGCCATCGCTGTATGTTGCATCAAGGTCGATCACCTCACGCAATTGAATATCACCGGCTTGCAGCGCCTCATACCATGCAATGATGGATTCGATAGCCAAAGGGGATTCGCAAATCCCGCCGATCATTAATTCACGGCCGGCCTCAATACGCTTTGCAATCGCGATCTCGCCCTCGCGGGAAAGAAGCTCAACCGCGCCCATTTCGCGCAGATACATCCGCACAGGGTCGTCGGTACGGCCTGTATCATCATCGGCAATATTACCGCCGGATTTGTAATCGCTCTTTTCATCGGACTCTTCGGCCTCGTCCACATCGTCTTCGCTCTCGACAATTTGAACGCCCATATCGGAGAAAGAAGCCATTGCATCTTCGATCTGCTCGGAGGAAAATTCCTCGGCAGGTAAAGCTTTGTTCAACTCATCATAGGTAATAAAGCCCTTATCCTTGGCTTTTGCCACGAGCTTTTTAATGATAGTCGCAAACGATCCTTTGGGTACCGAGGATTGTCCTTCTTCTTCTTTTTCTTTATCGCTCACTGCTAGATTTCCAACCACTTTTGCTGCCATTACAATTTATCCGATTCGTTATTTAATCTTAAAACCCTTCAAAATCAAAGGGGTCGATGCCAAAAAACATCAAAATTCACAAAGAAATTTCATCCCTGCATGGTAATTCAGGGCCTAATTCTCGCTTAACATTTGCTTGATTCGCTCTTCATCTTCCTCACTGGAGGCGTGGAACGCGGTCTTCCATCCGGCTTTGATTTCTTTTTGCAAATCTATCTTCTCACAATTGCGCCACAAACCAAGCCATTTTTCCTTTACCTTTTCAAGTTCTTTCTCTGCTCTGGAACAAAATTTTCCATGAACATAGGTAGACGGCGATAGAATATGGTCAAGTTCACGATTAAATCCCTGCCTTCGTAACAAACTCTCCAGAGCATCGGCATCTACGCTCTCATCCTCCTCCAGAACAGAGATAAGCTTCTGGCGCAGCAGATCAAGCCTCTCGTTATGCATCTGTACGAGAGCAAATTGTTCCTCGACATAAGGGTAAAGGCCGGGGTGATTAACAATCGCCGCTATCATCAGGCGCGTTTGTATATCTTTGGAGCGCGTCTTGGGCGACATCGGCTTAACCCCTGCCCCTTGCACAGGGGCTTTATTAAAGCCGCCTTTATTGTAGGCATCCTTTTTAAAGCCGCCCTGCTGCTGTTTGTTTTTGCTAAAGAAGCTGGCCGATATTCTTTCGCGAATCAAATAACTGTAATGCTTCTGCACCTCGCCATCGGCAATTTTTTGCACCGAATCATTTAAGGTTTTGGTGAGCGCCGCGCGGCTCTCCGGCGTCTCGAAATTGCGCCCCGCCGTATGGTGGCGCCATAGAAACTCGATCATCGGAATAGCGTTTTCTAAAACTTTTGCAAAAGCGCCCTTCCCGTTCGAGGATATCAGACTATCCGGGTCCTCCCCATCAGGCAGGAAGGCAAAACGGACACTGCGTCCTGCGCCCAGCAAAGGCAAAATGCGCTCCATGGCACGCTCGGCGGCTCTTCGGCCTGCATTATCGCCATCAAAGCAAAGCACAGGCACTTTTTCATCAGACGGGATCATCTTCCAGAGCAGCATAATCTGTTCTTCGGTGAGCGCCGTACCCATAGGAGCCACCGCGCCTTTAAATCCAGCCTGATGACAGGCAATGACATCGAAATACCCCTCGGCCACGAACATGGTGTGACCATCGCCTGCGGCCTGACGCGCTTGCGGTGCGCCGTAGAGCACTTCACTCTTGCTAAAAATCGGCGTTTCGGCGGAGTTCATGTATTTAGCGGGCGTATAACCACCATTGTCTGGCGGGCGCATATGATCGGGCAGAATACGTCCACCAAAGGCAACCACGCGGCCGCGGCGATCCAGCACGGGCACCATAATGCGCTCACGGAAAAATACGTAAGGCTCTTTGCCTGCTTTCCCCTGTTTCACCAAACCGACATCGATCATTTGCTGATCGGTGTAGCCTTTCAGGGATAGATGCTTGCGCAGGGTTTGATGGTCGGCGGGGGCAAAGCCGAGCCGGAATTCGGCAATTGTTTCGCTTTTCAGGCCGCGCTTTTGCACATAGGCCATCATATCGGTGTTGCGCGGATCGCAGAGTTGATCTTCGAACCACTTCGCGGCCTCGTCCATCAATGTATATAAATCTTTTTGCTCTTTGGCTTTCTTGCTTTCCTCGGGCGAGAATTTGGGCACCTGCAATCCGGCCTGTCCGGCCAGCAGCTCGACGGCCTCGGGGAAAGGTAGATTGTCATGCTGCATAACAAAGTTCACAACATCGCCATGCGCGCCGCAGCCAAAGCAATGATAAAACTGTTTGTCATCATTAATGGTAAAAGAAGGGGTTTTTTCCTTGTGGAACGGGCAGCAGGCTTTGAACTCCCTGCCCGCACGGGCCACAGGGATGCGCTGCCCGATCACATCGGACAGGGTGAGACGGTTGCGAATATCGTCTAAAAAACGTGCATGTATTGACATCAGGCTCACACTAGCAAAAAAACCGGATAAACCGGAAACAAAAATTCCATATTCATTCGCAAACGAATATTATTATTAATAATCAGCACCTTATAAAGCTTCGTTGCACAGCCACATCGCACAATGCTAATATAGTATCATAAATAGCATATACGGCATAAATTATTACAAGAGGCGAGATTAAACCATGTCCGAGTTATTCAAAGACAACAAGAAAATGAAAATCATCCAATATGGAGAACACCAGCCCCATAAAAATAAAAGCTGGGACGATTTCAAAGCGTTTTTGAACCGCCACAAACTTCGCAAAAAATCTGCAAAAAAGTAATCAAGCTTAATTAATTAAGCGCGTCTTTCACTAAGGCGCTTGCATGCCCCATATCGAATTGCCCGGCATATTCCGCCTTAAGCTCGGCCATAACTTTACCCATATCACGAATACTCTCGGCTTTGGTCTCTTTGATCTTTTGCGCAACGGCGGCCTGAATTTCGGCCTCGCTCAATTGCTTGGGCATGAAGCTCTCAATCACCACGATTTCCGCCTTTTCCCGCTTTGCCAAATCCTCGCGGCCTGCATCTTCATAGGTCTTGGCCGATTCGGCACGTTGCTTGATCATGGATTGCAACATGGAAAGGATTTCCGAATCATCTATGCCTTCGGCTTTTCCTGTGCTGCGCGCTGTAATGTCGCGATCTTTGAGGGCAGCCATAATCAAACGGACGGTTGAAAGCGCAACCTGATCCTTGTTTTTCAGCGATTCTTTAAGCTTATTATTAATTTCTGTACGTATTTCCACGATTTTACTTCCTTTTCAAAGCCAATTTCTGTATTAAATCGTTTTCTAGCGGCACACCTTAAAGCTAGAGAGATAAAACACATGAGCAATCCTTCTAATATAAAACCCCCACCCAATGCAACCGGCGTTATCGTTCTTGGCGATGGCACTGTGATATGGGGGCGCGGTTTTGGCGCGGAAACAACCAGCGTTGGCGAGATTTGTTTTAACACCGCCATGACGGGTTATCAGGAAGTCCTGACTGACCCTAGCTACGCCAGCCAGATCATCACCTTCACCTTCCCGCATATCGGCAATGTCGGCACCAATGAAGAAGATTTAGAGACCATTAACCCGCCGGCGCGCGGTTTGATTGTTCGCGAGAGCATCACCCAGCCATCCAACTGGCGTACGATGAAGCATTTCGATGAATGGCT
>CAXBAL010000034.1:0-12198 GCA_963973475.1 uncultured Micavibrio sp. | reverse complement strand
CCATGAAAAAAGCCGCCAAGATCACTCTTGGCAGCCGGGTGTTAAGAACCGCTCATACGAAACGGCGCGATGGTTTTAGCTTGCGCCTGTACATGACATCGCCACCCGGCCATAAGACCGAGGGCGACACATTTAACGGCAGTGTCTAGAATGCCGCGTATGAAGGGGTTCTTAAGCCCCGACACTTCCCCATATGAGAAGTGCTAAAGGTACGATAGCCCCTGTAAGGACCAATGAAAAGGAAAATTAAAACAGCCCCTCTAGCGGGTGATCTTCAAAGAGCCTTGCATCACGGACGTAGCGCATCATCGTGGCATGTGATTTATGGCCGGACTGTTTCATGATCTGCCATTCGGGGATGCCCATCTGAGCGAGGCTAGTAACGCATCCTGCCCGTAAGGAGTGACCTGAGTATTGCTTAGGGTCTAAGCCGATCTTGGCGACATGCTCTTTCACCATGCAGGATATGGCGGAATCCGATAGACGCTCTTGTTGAATATGACCGCCTTTGCGGATACTGCGAAGAAAAGGTGCGTTTTCTTTTGGTAGGTTTTCTATCCAGTTTTCCACTGATTCCACCGGACAATATCTTGTGCGGCCTCTCGGTATGGCAATTTTACGCCCCAGCCCGTCCTGATCGGTTTTGGATTGCTGGATGGTTACAATCATGCCTTCCATCACAAACTCAATGTCCCCCACGTTCAGGGCGATCAGTTCGGAGCGGCGCAGTGCTGCGGTAAAGCCAACCATGAGGGCGGCGCGGTCTCTTATGCCGCGAATATCAGCGGGAAGCATATTCAAGATTGCGATCAGGTCATCACGGAGCAGAGGAGCCGCCTGTTTCTGTTTTACATTATGTTCCCGCCGTATGCCCTTAATAGTGAGGCGGACAATCTCGGATTTGGTAGGGGATGGATGGTTCATGAGTTCGTGCGCTTTATTGATGCCGGAAAGCCTTCTTATCAATGTTGCGATAGAAAGCGTTCCCGCATAGGTCGCAATATAGGCCGCGACATCTTCGGGTAAGCAGGGGATTGAAAATCCGGCGGATGTGAAATGCGCGATATCATCCTGATAGGCTTTGTGCGTATTCTGTGAGAGAGATTGTTCCAGATAATACCGGACACGCTCGGTATGAGGTATTGTTGTCTGGGATTTGCATTTTTCGATCTCGTTCATTGAAGGAACTTACGTGCAATTGAGGACATAAGCGGACTTATACGGCATCGTGCCTCATAAAGTTCGTTTTTATATCGGCCTACCAAAGATATGAAATCTTCCTGTATGTCTATCGGCATGCCGCCCTTACATAGCCATGCTTGACCTGCCAAATCCCGCAAAGTTTCGCTCCCGTCATAAACTATGCGTTTGTTCAAATGCTGACCTTCCAAGATAAAGATCGCCCAACCGACTAAATCGACAGGGTTGGCTTTCGGGCAGTGTATGCGGATGAAATAGGCGACAGGTTCACAGCGTAACAGGAATTGCCTGTACGATTTCTTGCCGGGGCGAGTGTGCCGATCATAGGCCGCTACAGGGTAGGGGCCGATCTTTTTCCATGTCGTCCCGTCAGTATCATCCACAGTCTTGCTAGTGCGAGAGTGCTCCATATGTATGGCGCAGGGTAATAGGCATGTGAAATACTCTTGGGATTTGCTCAACTTCATCAGATCGGTGATATGCGGAGGCGTGCCAATGTTATCCGCCAGTTGAAACATGATATCTGGATTACGCTTCTGGAGCTTTAATTTATCCGAACGGTAACGAGCACCACACAGGTAACGGCAGATCAGCACGCGTTCAATAACATCTAGCCCTTTGTCGAAAAATGCCGCGTAAAGTTCATCCTCGGCCATCACTTCATATTGCTGACGTTGTTCTTGATAAAGTGGATGGTATTCACATGCGTATAGCGAGTCGTCAAGCGCCCTGGACTTCGGTGAGGCGCATAGGCTAGGGATAAGGTGCCCAAAAATAAAAACGTCCCCACGGTGCTTTAAACGCCATTTCTGCTTACCTGCCACCCAGAGTACCTGAGCCGCCAAATTTATATTTGCCAGCCCGACATCTTCTAGGGCAATGACAGCCAATCGGTTCCAGAGATGTGAGGGATTCAGGCGGTGTAAAACCTGCGCTGCATAAAGCGCGTCCGTTACATGCCCCTGACGAATGGCCTTCTGTAACGTGCTGGCGGCAATCCATCTGTCATCTTCGGTAAGTGTGTCTGGTGAAATAGCACCATCCATATTTCTAGGTTGGTGCTGTGATAATCCATAGAGTAAATCTTGTTCAGGGGTAAGAATGTCAAGCATATCAGGCCTTTCGAGAGGGTTATGGTCTCGATTAGCGTGACACTTTTACTTCTTCTGTAAATAAAAAACGGGGGTGTGTTGATTTTTGGTTACTTTGATACACTTACAATTCTTTGGAAGTTGGCGCTATGTCATGGTTAACCGTTACTTTATATAAAGGTTAGGGATCAGAAATATCACTAATAATTACGATATAGGTTAAATCTTTACCATATTAGTTTGATGTTGGTTCTTTTATATAATCAGGTGCGTATTTAGGGCTTGTCATCTTTCTATTTCTTCTTCTATATCTTTTTCTTCTTTATCTTCCTTAGGTTGGTTATGCGACTTAGTGTCGCTATCTATATTCTCTTTATATTCTTTCTTATAAGAGGGTTCGGAGTTTTGTCCAGATGGATTCGGAGTTTTGTCCGAACCGGTCTGGAGTTTTGTACATATGTACGACTGATTCTTAGCTATGTAATTATGAGCTTATTTTTAATTAAGGCTCTATAATATTAAATATCATAATCTTTTAGGTTTGTGTGTTTTCCTCGACCCAGAGTTTGAAGCGATCTTTTGGGTAACGAATTGTACGTTGGCCAAACTTAATAAAGGGTGGGCCTTCACCAGTGTTTCGCCATCTTTGCAGGGTTTTGCGGGTAGTTCCCATAAGTTTCGAAAGCTCTGCTTCCGTGAAGAATGGGTTCATCTTTGAATATTCTAGCGCCATCTAGTATACCTCTCTAGCGTTTGCGGCCTGAGAAGAGGGCGTAAAAAAGGAAACCTCGACCCAAGCCTGTGTTAGTACAAGCTCAAATCCAGCGATTTTCGTCCTTGAAATGCCGATGAATAAATATGTACCTCTAATTTAGAATATCTAGGCGGGGGTCACAAGGCTTAAGTGCTTCAGTGAGTGTTATGAAATTAGTGCTCGGTTGCATATATATGCGAGAGGTCTAGTCCTTTATATTCTATCCGGCATATGTATTCGTATAATTTTGACGCTTTAAGGCCGTCTCCATAAATCGAATCTGTATTGTTAGAGCTCCATCCCCCAAGTTGTAATGCCCCCTCATAAGGTAACTCTGCATCACGCACAGCGTCACGATAGGTGTGGCGGAAGCTATGGAATACAATTTTCTTTTCTTTTACACCCGTATTCTTTAAGAAATGGCCGAACCATTTGCTGAATTCACTGGCATAATCCCCTTTGGACGTTTTTTTTAACTCTGGGAACAATCTAGATGTCCCTGATTGTTTGGTTTTTGCGACGTATTCCATAAAGCCCATCTTCTTTAATTCGGGGTGGATAGGAACAAACCGAATGCCCTCTTCGGTCTTGACCCGCTTTTCATCATCCTCGCCCTCTTCACGGATTAAAATCACGTCCGTTTCATCCCGGACATCTATATCCGCGATTTCAAGCTGGCAGATTTCATTTAGTCTCATACCTGAATACAAACTTATAACAGGTACCCAGAAGCGGGCGTTTTTAGGGCGCATATTACCAGGCTTATTGTAGCCGCGCTCTCCATTCTGGCATCCGGTGTATATGGGAGCGTTGAATATCCTTTGCAGTTTTTCTAAGGAAAACGACTTACGCTTATCCTTTTTCTTGACTGGATCGTGTACGCGCAGGCCTTCGGCAGGGTTGTAACTGATATAGCGTTCTTTCTTTGCATAATTCATTATGGCGCTTAATTTAGACAGATGCGTATTCAATGTTGGCGGAGAAACAAGGGGCCAGCCGTTCTCCTTCGCGAGCTTAATAGCTTGCTGTATAGACTTTCCCGGTGCTTTCTTTGTGGCATTGCTAGGCATGTTTTTTAAGAGCGAGCGAACGCGTTTACAATCTTCCCGCGTGATTGTAGATACGAGGCAGTTTTCGCCCAGCATTTCCGTTAAAACCCGGAAAATAATAATGTAATTGCTGCGCGTCGATCTGCCGCGATTTGTTTCAGGGTCTTGCATGTACTCGTCTATTAATGCCGACAGCGTAATATTTATCCCCTCATCTAATGGCTGTGTCACACCGCCCGTGTTGTTTGTGAACAAGGGGTAGAGGGGCATAAATGGCTCGCTCTCCCATTCTCGCTTCCTTCTGAATACACTCTCAGCTAGAGCCTTGCTAAATAAATCGCCGAGTTTACGAAAAGCTTTTGAGGTTGGGTCATACGTTAAACCGATTTCCTGAAGATACGCCGAGGCCATTGTGCGTCCGTGATGAACATCTTCCTTAGAATTACCGTCTGCCTCGTCCTTTAGGCGCTGATAATCAAGGCATAGGTCAATGTACGCTTCTTTATCTTCATACGGTTCTACACCATCGTATATATCCGCTTCTTTAGGCTCGCTGGGCTGATTATAATTGGTGCGGGGCTTTTTCTCATCCTCTATGAACCATCGTTGTGCCAGACGCTCTAGCTGGAAATCTGAATAGCCGGACAGCATGTCGGGTTTATCTTTGCAGTTTTTAAACTTTGCGCGCAGCAAATCAAACTCGGCGGCGTAGCTGCTATGAAGCTGGAGACAGTTTGTCTTTGCCGCTGCATAGCTATCGGTGTTTAGTGTCTTTCAAATTTCTTTCTTGCCGTAGGCCTCTTGGATGTCTCTCGGTACGCGCAAACGAAAGGAATACTGATTTCCTCTCTTAACCAAACCCGGTATTTTTGCCATCTCTTCCATCCCTCGTGTGTAGCAGTTTTGTGTAGCAAAACGCAAGGGAAAGGCTTTTTTATCAGCGGGTTATAAGTATATCAGTGGCTTACGATAGGAGTGGTGGGCCCGGCCGGACTTGAACCGGCACGTCCATACGGACAACAGATTTTAAGTCTGCAGCGTCTACCATTCCGCCACGGGCCCCTTTTCCGGCTTCATTTATCTTTATACCGCGTTATTCGTTGCTCACGTATTTGTTGATACGCTTCACGCCTCATGCCCTGTATAAAAATAAAGCAAACCGAAAATTAAAATCGATATTAAATAATCACAATTAGAGCGCGCTGGCAATCCTTGGCTTTGTGCTGTCCGCAGTTTTTTTGTGCTCCAGCAGTTCGCCGATGCTGTTCATGAAGAGGTGCCCCTTGGTGGTCAGGTAGATTTCCTTGCGGCGGCGCTCATGCGGGGAGATTTTGACATGGACTAGCCCGTAGGCTTCCCCCTTCTGGCGTGCATTGGACAGCGCACCCACAATGCGCGATGTTGTGGAGAGCGAGAGATTGGTCTCCTCGGCCAAACAGGAGACTGAAAGCCCTTCGCGCAGTGAGATGATTCCGAGCGCCACAGCGTATTGCAGTGGAAATTCGGGGTCGATCTTTTGCAGTTCGCGCAAAAGTTTTAGAAAGTCTTTGATGCGGTCCATACAGTTTTTCCTGTCTTTTTTCTTTGGTCAATGCATCTGAACCAGAAACAATGATTCTTATATTCGGGATATCTATTACTAACTCATTTTTGCAAGTATGGATTGCAAAAAATGGAGATATCCCGAATTCACGGTTCCATTCCAGATGGGCGGCAAAAAAATTGCCGCATTTCCAGTAAGTATACATTGATGAAGTCCCGCACAGAGTAAGGCTTATGCCTTTATTAGTTGTTATGTTTTACATATCCTTTTTGTAATGTCCTGTCAAACTTAGTGTACCTTTGTGCGAGCATCGAAAGGATGGCGCTTTTGTTGTTCAGCGCATCTTGAAGAGGTGGTGAAACATTATCGTGACCAAAAAGTATATTGTTTTCAATGATGTATAGGTTTTTATTCAGAAGGCCTTGTATCAGTATTGGCGGGGTGGAGAAGGTGATTATATCTGTATTTGCGGTTTGAAACACACACAATTGCATGCTGGCAGCCTCTATAAACGGTAAATGCAGCGCGGACAGTGTCGAAAGCTGCACGCCGTCCAGTGTGGCGTATGCTATGTCGGTTGCGCCGAAAGAGGCATTCTGTAGTAGCGCGCTTGTTAGATTTGTTTCGGCCAAGCAGGTCCCAATCAGGTTGGCACCGCGCAGATCCGCTCCTGCCAGATTGCTCTCGGAAATATTGGCGTTACTCAAATTACTAAACCGCAAATCTGCGCCATCTAGTTGTGCGGTATCAATATTTGCACTTTGGAAATTTCTACGCCGTAAGTCGGCACGACTAAGATTGACGCCTTTAGATATGGCATCTTCAATGCATTCTTTGTCGTTGTTATATATACCTTTAAATATGATCTCTTCGGTATTTTTATTTTTAATTATAATATTCATCATTTTAATCCCCATTCGATATTGTTTAAAAAGTTGATATATAGAAACTATTTATTTTTTGAAAATGCAACCCTTAATTTATTGCTTTATCAATTTTCTTGCTTAGGGTTGTGGGTGGTCGCAGGAAAGCATATTGGGTGTACTTTGGGTTGTAATTTATGCGCGTCAAAAGTGAACGTATAGGTTGCTGCTTTGTGTAATGTATCTTGCCATATGCCCGGATTGGTCTTACTTCATTAAGAATGAGTGACGACCAAGACATGCCGTCCCTGCAAGGAGGGGCGAAGATTATAAAAACCTATATGCGCGATTTGCCCGAAACGCCGGGTGTCTACCGCATGATTGGTGATAAGGAAGAGATATTATATGTCGGCAAGGCAAAAGCCTTAAAACGCCGCGTAAATTCTTATACGCAAGTTGGAAAGCTTCCGATCCGTTTGCAAAGAATGGTGGCCCAGACGAAGCGGATGGAGTTTGTGCATACCCATACCGAGGTCGAGGCATTGCTGCTGGAATCCAATCTGATTAAAAAACTTAAACCCCGTTATAATATTCTTTTGCGCGATGATAAGAGCTTCCCGTATATATTAATAACGAGCGACCATGACTTCCCGCAAATTACTAAGCACCGTGGTGCCAAGCGTAGAAAGGGCGAGTATTTTGGCCCCTTTGCATCGGCGGGGAATGTGAACAGAACGATTGCAGCCTTACAGCGCGCCTTTTTTCTACGTAATTGTACGGACGGAAATTTTGCGACGCGCTCGCGTCCTTGTCTGCAATATCATATAAAGCGTTGCACTGCGCCATGTGTCGGATATGTCAGTAAAGAAGAATATAATGACCAGATTGCAGAAGTGCTGGAATTTCTCTCCGGCGAAAGCCGCGCGATACAAAAGCGTTTTTCCGAGAAAATGCAAAAGGCTAGTGAAAATATGGAATTTGAAGAGGCGGCGAAATACCGTGACCGTATCCGCGCGCTGACCTCTATACAATCATCACAGGATATCAATGTAGAAGGCTTGAAAGATGCCGATGTGATGGCGTTGACGCAAGAGGGCGGGCGGACATGTATACAGGTTTTTTTCTTTCGTGCGGGTCAGAATTACGGCAATAATTCTTATTTTCCACGCCATATGGAAGGCGAAGAGCCGGAGGCTGTTTTAAGCGAATTTATGGCGCAGTTCTATGAGAACAAACCGGTTCCGGGTGATATTCTGGTTAGCCATGCGGTGAGTGAGCGGGAGTTGCTGGAGGAAGCGTTGGCCTTCAAGTCAGGGCATAAGGTGCGCATAGCCAAACCAGTGCGCGGAACGCGAAAGCGCCTTGTAGAATTTGCCTTGAAAAATTCAGGGCAGGCTTTAAAGCGTAATATGTTGGAGAGTGCCTCTCAGGCGAAATTGTTGGATGGTGTGGCCGAATTATTCAAGATGGAAACGCGCCCGGAACGTATAGAGGTTTATGATAATTCCCACATTTCCGGCACCAACATGGTTGGCGCCATGATTGTTGCGGGGGCGGACGGATTTAATAAGAGCGCATACCGCAAATTCAACATTAAAAATGCCGATGCGTCCGATGATTACGGCATGATGCGCGAGGTTCTTGGGCGGCGTTTCCGTCGCGCTTTAAAAGAGGATGTCTCTAAAGAGGATGAGAGCTGGCCGGATTTGCTATTGATTGACGGAGGGCTTGGTCAATATAACGCGGTTAAAGAGGTGCTTGAGGAGTGCGGGGTGTTGGATAGTGTTACTATGGTGGCGATTTCAAAGGGGCCCGATCGTCACGCGGGTAGAGAAAAATTCTTTATGGACGGGCGGCATGGTTTTCAATTGCCTGTTAATGATCCGGTTTTGCATTTTTTGCAACGTTTACGGGACGAAGCGCACCGTTTCGCAATAGGGGCCCATCGCACGCGCAGGCAGAAGGATATTACCCGCTCTCCGCTGGACGGCATCGCCGGAGTGGGAGCGAAAAGGAAAAAAGCCCTACTACTGCATTTCGGGTCTGCGAAAGCCGTGGAAACCGCGGCTGTGGCTGATTTATTAAAAGTGGAGGGAATCTCCGCAGCTGTTGCGCAACAGATATATGATCACTTTAATTAATGATACGCGCTGTATTCAATGACCCTACAAAGGCAAAATAATACATATTTTTTGTGTTCAATTTCAATCCATTAAATCAATGCTATGGAAAAAGCTTGATTCTTTAGTTGCGCGTAAAAAAAACCCGTGCTAACGTCCGTTCCAATTCATAAAACTATTGTTAACCGAAGTTGTGGCCTATGGTCGCAGCATGCATTGAAAGGTATTTGTAGATGTTTCACCGTGTGAAGTCAGAAGCTGAGAAACCGCAAACTCAAACGGCACAACCTGCCACAAAAAATGAGACCGCGTCAGCACCAGCCGATAGCAGCAAGGCCGATGATGCTGTCCGTTCCATGCAGAAAACCGTGCAGGCCGAAACAGCCAAGCAACCGGAAAGCAATACAGGCCAGACACAAACACCATCCACAAAACCGCAAACACAGCAAAAGGACACACCCATGAGCGAGACTCCAGAAACCCAAAGCCAAGAGCAGACAACAACAAAAGCCGTTGATATTCCATCATCCGCTTATGGCACACAGCCAGCAAGCCGCGCTGCGTATCCTGGCAGTTCTTATTCTGGTTATGGCGCACAAGCAATGGGTTCCGCGCAGAGCGCGACATCCCATTCTTCTGAAGAGCGCCGCTTGGTTATCGGTCAAGGCATCACAATGTCCGGTGAAATCGAGCATTGTGACATGTTGCTAGTTGAAGGAACAATTGAGGCCGCACTGAAAGGTGCCAAATTGTTGGAAATCTCCGAAACCGGAACTTTCTACGGCACAGTTGAAATTGACGAAGCCCAAATCGCAGGCCGTTTTGAAGGTGATATCACAGTAAATGGCCGTTTGACATTGAGCGCCGGCGGCGTGATTACCGGTTCAATTTCTTATAAAGAGCTTCAAATTGAAGCGGGCGCAACAATTGACGGCAAATTGACCCCTTTGAAAGAAGGTGCAGGCACCTCTAACAGATCACCTGTTAAGAAAGAGAAATCTGCAAAAGAAGCAGCCGCTCTTGCAAAAGCCAAGGAAATCAAAGAACAAAGCCAGTCAGCCAGCAATGAAGACGGCGAATTGTTCAGCGCAGCCGCGGCAGAATAATCGGATTAACAACACCGAAGAATCTTATGAAACTGAGTACAATATTTAATCCAATCAAAATGCAAAGCCAGGTTCAGCCTGGCTTCGCTATAATTGCGACCCGCCAAATAGCCGTTATTGTCTTGCCTTTATTGGTGATTTTGGCGGCTTTGCTAAGTTTCGGGGCGGAAACAACCCGTGATTTCAGTTTTGAAGTGCCCAAAGCAGAGGCTTCAACTTCTAGTGAAGCCGGTGTGCACCCTGTCTTCACAAAGACCCAGACCCGCTATATTCAACGCGCCTTGGGGGCGCGCCATGACAATTTGTTTAAATTGCGCGCTGCGGCTGTGCGCACAGCTTTGGGTGAACCGGAACTGATCCGTGCGGATATGCCCACAATTGTCTGGCAATACCGCAGCAATAGCTGTGTCCTTGATGTTTATTATAAGGCTGATGATGACGACGTGAATTACGCGCCTGTCGTTTATTACGAAGTGCGTAGTCGCCAAACCGGCGCAGAAACGGTTCAACCGGCGGAGCAGGATTGTTTGAATTCTATTTTGCCATCTGTAAATACGCCTTACATGATTAGCGTTGGTGCCTTCTATAAATCTTATCTGAAATAGTGTGATTTTAAATGCGTGCCTAATGGGCTGCCCCTGCTAGATGCGGGTCATATGCGTTTATCTTTTGAATGGCAGAGGTCGTTCACAGCACACTGTTCGCAAAGTGGTCTCCGCGCTTTGCAAGTGTAGCGGCCATGCAAAATGAGCCAGTGATGGGCGTGCATCGCAAAGTCTTTTGGCACCACTTTTTCCAGTTTGGCCTCTACCTGATCCGGTGTTTTTCCAGGCGCCATATTGAGGCGGTTACAAACACGGAAAATATGCGTATCCACCGCCATTGTCGGTTGTTTGAAGATAATGTTGAGCACGACATTGGCTGTTTTTCTGCCAACACCAGGTAGGGCGACAAGTTCATTGCGGGTACCAGGAACTTCACTACCATGCCGCTCGATCAAAAGCTCCGAAAGGGCTAATACGTTCTTGGCCTTGGTATTAAATAGCCCGATAGTTTTGATATAATCCCGAATGCGCTCCAGCCCCAATTCCACCATTTTTTCAGGTGTATCTGCAATTTTGAATAAATCTTTGGTGGCGCGATTGACCCCTTCATCGGTGGCCTGTGCTGACAATACGACCGCCACAAGTAGTGTGTAGGGGTTAGTATATTCCAGATCGCTTTTTGGCTCGGGATCTATGGCGTGCATGCGGTGGAAGAATTCATGGATATCGGCTTTTTTCATGTGCTTATGATAATGAAATTAATTAAAACCGCAAGAAACGGATTGGCACAAACGCAAGGCGGCTCTAGGATGATAAAATGAAATTGTGCCCCGCCATTGCTGAAAAAATAAACATGAAAGTCATTGCCGAAAGCATTGATTATATCGTGGCGCATCATAAGCATCGACCTGATCTGGAGTATCTGGCGCGGCGCGCGGGGTATGAACCGTCCTATTATCAGAAATTGTTCAAAGAAAAGGTCGGGATCAGCCCGAAACGATTGCAGCAATATTTGAATATGCGCCATGCGCGTGAGCTCTTGAGCGCAGGTCACTCCACGTTGGAGGCTGCCCATGCCAGCGGGGTATCGGGCAATGGCCGTTTACATGATTTATTTGTCGCCTGCGAGGGCGTGACCCCCGGACAGGTTCAGGGGCGCGGTAAGGGTTTGGTGATAACGGTAGGGCTTTATCCCAGTATTCTGGGCAAGGTGGTTATAGCCAAAACGGAGCGCGGCGTCTGCTGGCTTGGCTTTTTAATGGACGAAAGCGAGGCACATTGTCTGGCGCGTATTGCTCAGCACTGGCCAAAGGCGCAAGTGATCCGCGATGATAAAGCGGTTGAACCGGAGGCGGCGCAGTTGATGCGTATCTGGGCCGGGTCAGGGGATGCCAAATCAAGGCTGAAGCTTGATTTATACGGCACCAATTTCCAGCTTCAGGTTTGGCAAGCGTTGCTGAAAATCCCTTGCGGCGAGACGGTAACGTATATGAATCTTGCGCAGGATTTGGGGCGGCCAAAATCAAGCCGCGCTGTCGGCAATGCGGTTGGTGCCAATCCGGTATCCTTGCTGATCCCTTGTCATAGGGTCATTCGCGCCAGTGGTATCATTGACAATTACGGCTGGGGTAGTCCGCGTAAGAAATTATTGCTGGCGATGGAGTCGGGTCGGCTCTCCGCTGCGTCTTAATCGCTCAGCCCTAAAACATCTTTCATAGAATAAAGCCCTGCGGGCTTATCTTTTGCCCACTCTGCGGCCTTAAGCGCGCCGCGTGCGAATAATGCGCGGTTAGTGGCGCGGTGGGTCAGCTCTATGCGCTCGCCCTTGCCAAAGAAAAACACGGTATGCTCGCCCACTACATCGCCGCCGCGGGCAACGGAAAAGCCAATCTCGCCAGCTTCGCGCTTACCGCTACGATCGCTCTCA
>CAXBAL010000033.1:0-12248 GCA_963973475.1 uncultured Micavibrio sp. | reverse complement strand
CAATTTTGCCATTAATTGCTACGGGCCCGCGCTGGTGTTTAAACATTTTCTACCCAAATTGCCGCGCGGCGGAAAGTCTGTGATCGGAGCGCTTAGCGCGCGGGTCGGTAGTATTTCCGATAACCGCCTCGGCGGCTGGTATTCCTACCGCGCCTCTAAGGCCGCCTTGAATATGATGATTAAAACCACATCTATAGAGGCCGCGCGCAAGTGGAAAGAGGCCGCGATAATCGGGTTGCACCCCGGCACGGTGGATACGGGCTTGTCCGAGCCCTTCAAAGCCAATGTGCCGAGCGAAAAGCTCTTTAGCCCCGCACAATCCGCAAATTATCTGCTGGAGGTAATAGAGAGCGCGACCGCCAAAGATAGCGGCGCAATATTTGATTGGCAGGGCGAAATCATCGCGCCATAGCATCTGGCGGCGGAAATATTGGAACCGAAGCGCCCTTCTTTTGTTTTTCTCCTTTATTCTTCATTTTCCTTGGCGGGGATATATGTATAGTCTATGCGAATGGACGTGAACCACACATTGCGAAAAATTTTACCGCTGCTCTGCCTGATTTTTCTGGTAGGCTGTTCGCTCTTTGGCGAGACCACGAATTACAGCATAGAAGGTATAACGGAGAATGAGCAGTTGCAGAGCTATCTTAATGCCATCCTTGATGACCGCCTTGAAAACGAGGTTGAAGAGGACGCCGATGATACCCCTGCCGAATTTGCCCGCGCCGAGAGCTACCGCGAACAAATGATCGCGGGCGATCTGCTGGCGGCCATGAAAGCCAGAGGCTATTATGATGCGCGCGTGCGCTACAATGACAATGAAGAGGAAGTCTTCAGCGGCACCTATAAAATTCGCCCCGGTGAACAATATATGGTTTCCTCGCTCACCATCACGCCCGAGAGCTTCTATGACCAGTTTGACCGCAGTTTGATTGATGAAGGCTTGCCGCTGGAGGCCGATAACGTTCTGGAAGCCCAGAACTTCCTATATAAAGCCGTTCAAAAGGATAAATGTTATTTCTCTATGGATGTCGCCCATCAGGTGGTGCTTGACCGCAACACCAAAACCGCCGCCCTAACCTATACCGTTGATATCGGGCCCGAAGCCCAATTCGGCGCCGCGATTTTTGAAGGCGGAGGCAGTGTCGAGAACGAATATTTGCAAAAACTGGTGCCGTGGAATGAGGGCGATTGTTTCCGACGCGAGAAAATCGAGACATTAAAAACGCGCCTGCTGGAAAGCGGTCTGTTTTCCAGAGCGGAGAGCAGCTTGCCGGAAAGCCCGAATGAGGAGGGGATTGTTCCGGTCACGCTCTCTTTAAAGGAGCGCGCGCATAGAAGCGTTAAAGTCGGCGCGAATTATTACACCGATACAGGGCCGGGAATTCTTCTGGGTTGGGAGCACCGCAATTTCTTCGGGCAAGCCGAAACACTCTCCAGCGAGCTTAGGGTTAACCAGATCGAGCAAAGTCTGAATTTCGATTTCACCAAACCCTATTTTATCAGGGACGACCAAACCTTAAACCTGAACGCCGCCCTGCGCACAGAAGACACCGATGCTTATGAAGAACTGGCGCTGGATACGGGCATTAAACTATCGCGGAAATTTAGCCGCAAATTCTCTGGCTCGACAGGGCTGGCCTTTACATTGTCCGAAATTGAAGATTCTGTGAATGGTACAAAAACCTACGGCCTGTTTTCGGTGCCGACCAGCGTTGTTTACGATACCCGCAACAATGAACTTGATCCGCAAAAGGGTTGGTACTTAACGGGCGGCGTGCGCCCTTACTTTGATGCCCTCGGGGAGAGCGACCCCTTCACCAAATTGGAGGCAGGCGCGCGCACGTATTTCCACTTCTCCGATGAACCTGATTTGACGCTGGCGCTGCGCGGGAATGTCGGCAGCATCGTCGGCAGTGATACCGCCGATATTCCGGCTACCGAGCGTTTTTATGCTGGCGGCGGCGGCTCTGTGCGAGGCTTTGGTTATCAAGAAGTCGGCCCCAAAGATGAAGACGGCGATCCCTCCGGTGGGCGCTCGTTGGTGACGGGCTCCGCGGAGCTACGTACGAAATTCACCGACTCCATCGGCGGCGTTGCGTTTGTCGATGCGGGAAGCGTATCGGACAGCGCCCAGCCTGATTTTGACCGCCTATCCATCGGCGCAGGTGTGGGCTTGCGGTACTTCACAGGATTTGGCCCTTTGCGCTTTGATATTGCCGTGCCGCTCAATGAAAAAGAAGATCTGGATCAGAACTATCAGTTCTATATCAGCATCGGACAGGCGTTCTAAATGGCTAAACTGCTAGGCAGAAAATACTGGAAGCATATGGCGATCGGCGTTCTGGCGGCGGTGCTGCTCGGCGTGATTTTGATCAATATCGCCGTGGTCGGCGGCGTTGTCTGGTTACGCGGCGAGAACGGCCAGCAATGGGTGCAAAGTCAACTGAATACACTGACCGAACAATCGGGCTACCAGATCGAATTCTCCCGCTTCGGCTATTCTTTTCCGCAAGGGCTAACGGTTTCGGACATCCGCATTTCCGATGAAGACGGTCTTATTGCCGAGCTGGATGCGGTCAAACTGACACCAAAAATCCTTCCGCTCGCGGCGCGTCATGCGGGGCTATCCATCAGCGCCGATACGCTGGTGCTCCACCGCCTCCCCGAAGCGGCGGAAGAAGAGGAGCAGGTAGATGATGATGCGCCCTTCGGCCTGCAACCCTTCACCTTGCCTGATCTGTACTTCAACCGTTTCACCCTGAACGATCTCTCCATTGATCGCCTTGATATTCGCGAAAATGTGTTCGGGCGGGCGATGGTTTTAACCCCTGATTTATATAGCTCGATCTCCTTAGGACAGACGCTCGGGATTGATGTTGATCTATCGCTGGAGCAGGAGAAGCAATCCCTGCCCCTGCCGCGCCGCATTCAAATCAGCGCCGAAATTGACCCCCAGACCCTTGATGCAGATTTATCCGAGTTAGAGATTAAGCATGATGCTTATACTTTAAGCGCAAGCGGCAGGGCCAATCTGCGTGAAGGCGGCGCAATTGCCCTTGAATTGGAAGGCAGCAGCGATGATCTGGAGGCGCTGGCTACGCAAAAAGGTGAATTTGCGTTTACCGGCATAATTGACGGCACGCTCACCCAGCCCTCCATCAATATGGACGGCACGCTATCGCTGGAACTCCTTCAATCGCGCGGGCTGGCAGATGTAGATTTCACCATCCGCATGGACGACCCCGCCAATGTGCAAGGCGGAAATATTACGCTCTCCAGCGCCTACGATGATAAACCCGTGCAGATTACAGCCGACATTATTCGCCAAGAGAATATGGTGCGCTTTGATAATTTTACAGGCACCGCGCCCGCGATTACCTTAAGGGGTCAAGCCGCGCTCAATCTGGATACAACTTTACTGGATGGCGCTTTAAAGCTAGAGGCCGCAAATCTGGCTCCGTACAGCAAGCTGGCGGGGTTTGCACTGGAAGGGGCGGGAACGCTAAGCGCGGATTTCTCCGCCCAAGACGGCGCCCAAGCGCTCAGTGCTTCGGCCAATCTGCGCAATCTGCGCTATCAGGACATTACGGCCAAAACGATCACGGCCACCACTGCGCTGCCCGACATAAAAAAAATCTGGCCAACACAGTTAGACGTGAAGGCGGAATCGGTTTCTCTTGCCCCTGATATCAGGCTGCGTAACGCCACGATCACCCTAACCGATCAAGGCAACGACCGTTACAATTTGAGCGCCGATATTCGCGGATACGCAATGAAGCGCTTTACTTTAAATGGCGGCATGAGCGTAAACGGTATCCGCAGCCAAACCCCCGCCGCCGATGGTATTAATTTCGATCTGCGCTACGGCGGATCGGATATTGATATCACGGGCGCGGCGTCTTTAAATGCGCTGGATGTCACTACCACTTTGCAGAATTTCCGTCTCTCCAGCCTGCCCGTCACTGTGCCGCCGCAATTGCTGGAGGTTGCTTTGAACGGGGATACAACGCTAACAGGCCAGCCTGCCGCCCCCATCATTCAGGCCGATATTACCAGTGATAGTTTCACCCCCGCCGAAGGCACCAGCCTCGTAATGAGCGCAAATGGCGGGTATAGGGACGGCCAAGCTTCGCTAACTTTTGATGCGCAAGGCGACCGTATAGAGCGCTTTGATGGCCGCATAACGATGCCCATGCGCCTGTCGCTTTACCCCTTCGCCTTAGATTTGCCGGAAAGTGGGCTGGACGGCGCTTTGAATATCAATGCGCGGGCGGGGCAAATCTCGCCGCTGTTTCTACCGCCCGGACATGAATTGCGCGGTGATATTGCCTTATCCGCCGCGTTATCAGGCAGCCCGCAAGACTTTCAAGTCACGGGTACGCTCGATTTTACCGACGGTACCTATCTTTACGAAGAATACGGCGCGGGCTTATATGAGTTGGCATTAAACGCCACTTTGGCGCGTGATCATCTGCGCATCGAACAGATTACCGCCAATGACCGTGAACAAGGCACGCTGCAAGGCTCGGGACGTGTCGATTTTAAAGATCAAACCGATACCGGCATTAATATCGAGATGAATAATTTCCATCTGGTTGATAGCCAGCGCGCAAACGGCTATATCTCCAGTGATTTTGCGCTTGAGGGGCAAACAGACGGGTATCTTTTATCCGGTGATGTAACCCTTGGCCGTTTCGATGTCTCCATCCCCGAGCGTTTCCAGACCTCGATCCCACAGCTTAATGTCGTGGAGAAAAAAGAAAACGGCGAGGCCGATGACACCATGCAAATCTTTGCGCTGGATATCGCGGTTGAAGCAGACAATCAGATTTTTGTACGCGGCTGGGGGCTGGACGCCGAATTTGGCGGCGCGCTGGATGTGCAAGGCACGGTGAGAGAGCCGCTGGTTTACGGTGAATTGTCCTCGCGGCGCGGCCGGTACGAGGAATTCGGGCGGCGCTTTAATCTGGAACGTGCACAGCTGCGCTTTCAGGGCGCAATTCCGCCCTCGCCCTATCTAGATATTGTTGCGACCACCGATGTCGATGACATTTCGGCCTCAGTTAATCTAAGCGGCCCGTTTAACGAACCTGAAATCAACTTGTCATCGGTGCCTTCCCTGCCGGATGACGAGGTTATGTCCCGTATCCTTTTTGGGCGCGATATGAGCACGATTACCCCGTTTCAGGCCATCCAGTTGAAAAACACGCTGGACCGATTCTCGGGGCGCGGCGGCGGCGGGTTTGATCCGCTGGCCACGCTGCGCTCTGTCACAGGGCTGGATGATATCCGCGTTGATCAGGATGCTGATGAAGGGCCATCGGTCGGCGTCGGGAAATACCTGACCGATAAAGTCTATATGGAGCTGGAACAAGGCGCGGGCGAAGCCTCGGGCGCGGCCAGCCTGCAAATCGAGGTAACACCCAATATAGATGTCGAAACCGAGATCGGGCAAGACGCACAGGCTGGTGCCGGTGTAACGTGGAGTTGGGATTATTAGGATTTACCCCTATCGTTTGGCAAAAAAGAAACGCATAATAACCCCATGAGCGATAATTACATCATGTACGCATATGAACTGGACGGCAAAGGCGGCGGCATTCCTTTGCAGGGTGATGATATTGCGAAAAAGATCAAAGAAGACGTACTGGCCTGGGTACATTTCGATGCTAACCAGCCTGAAACGCGTGAGTGGCTAGAGCGCGAGGCCAGTTATCTTGACCCGCATATTCTGGACGCCTTGCTGGCCAATGAAACGCGCCCGCGCGTCACCGAATACCCCGAAGGTTTTCTTATCATCCTGCGCGGTGCCAATCTCAACGAAAATGAAGACGAAGAAGATATGATCTCGATCCGCATGTGGATCGACCAGCACCGCATTATCTCGCTGCGCAAACGCAAATTGCGCGCCGTGCAGAACTTGCGGGAGCGTCTGGAGATCGGCGCAGGCCCGAAAAACAGCTCGGATTTTCTGGTCATGCTGCTCTCCGGTTTGACAGATAATATGGAACCGGTGGTGCTGAAACTCGAAGATGATGTCGATGCGATCGAAGAAGATTTGATAAAGGCGCCCGATAAAGGCAGCCGCCGTTTAATAAACGAAATCCGCCACAAAACCATTATCCTGCGCCGTTATATCTCCCCGCAAAAAGAGGCGGTCGCGCAGCTGAAAAATACCAATGTCCCTTGGATGGATAACAAGCATAATCGTCAGATACAGGAAAGTCTGGATAAGATTACGCGCTATGTCGAAGATCTGGACAGCGTGCGTGATCGCTCGCAGGTTATTAAAGACGAGCTTGCCAATATTCTCTCTGACCGCATGAATAAGAATCTCTATGTGCTCTCGCTCATTGCCGCTTTATTCCTGCCGCTCGGGTTTTTAACGGGGTTGCTGGGCATTAATGTCGGCGGTATGCCAGGTGTGGACAGTGATATGGCCTTTACCATCGTTTGCATATTGTGCGGCGTGGTTTTCGTGTTTGAATACCTGCTATTCCGCTTTTTACGCTGGATATAGCACGGCTTTGATTTAATGCCCGTTTACAGCGATCTTGTCGCCGCTGGCCGCGCTCAGGCGTTCCTGCACAATTTCATCGGCGGTGGTCGCTGTATCCTGATTTTTCATGCGGGATCGCTGGAATATCTCATCCAGTGTATTCCCGATAATATCGACATGATGCATCATGTGCTCATGGTCTAATCCGATCATCACCACATTGATGACGCCGCCCGCATTGATGGCATAATCGGGCGCATATAAAATGCCCTTTTTGTGCAGCATGAGAGAGTGCATAGGATGCTCCAGCTGGTTATTCGCCGCGCCCGCAATGACGGGTGCCTCAATGCCTGTAATGGTCGTGTCATTGATATCCCCGCCCAGCGCGCAAGGCGTGTAAATATCCAGAGTTTCAAAAATAATGTCTTCCGGCGCAATCACTTTGGCCTCGAATTTTTCTTCGGCTGCGGCTGTTTTAGCCGGATCAATATCGGCCACGGATAATTTTACCCCGTCACGGTGTAACATCTCGCAGAGCGGCCAAGCCACATTGCCCAGACCCTTCACGCCAATGCGCAAACCATGCAGCACATCCGTGCCGAATTTCTCCTTCGCGGCGGCGCGAATGCCGCGGTAAACGCCATGCGCTGTATAAAGCGGCGGGCCGCCCGGCAAATCAATCTGCTTTGCGCGTTCCACGGCGCGTACGCGCACATGTTCGGTTACTTCACCTGCGATTTTGAAATCCGCCGTACGGGTGCCTACATCCTCTCCGGTTTCATAAATTCCGTCCAGTTCATTGAGCATAGCCCCAAGCGCGCGCATAATCTCCGGGCTGGGGTTTTGCGTGCCTTTCGGGCCCATGATAACGGTCTTGCCGCCGCCAAAAGGCAGCCCGGCCATAGTCGTTTTATAGGTCATGCCGCGCGAGAGGCGCAGCACGTCACTGATGGCATCATTTTCATCGCGGTAATTCGGCCAATAACGGCATCCCCCGCGCGCAGGGCCCATTACGGTCGAATGCACGGCAATGAATGCCTTAAACCCAATGGATGGATCTTCTGCTTTCAGAACGGTCTCGTGCCCGTCAAAATCGGGGTGGGAGGAGACGTCAGGATATGAAAACTGTATGGTCATAATACGCAGCTCTGTATATTTATTTTTCCTAATTTCTAATGCATTCAGGGCTTTGTGCAAGTTTTTTTCTTTGTGCAGCGCGGCGAGGAACCGCCCTTGCCATTGCTTCGTTAACACTCTAAATTCATGGCATTATACTTATAAATATAAACGGGAGGCATCATGGCCGATTTACACGAAAATCCATTAAAAACTAACGGTTTCGAATTTGTGGAATATACAGGCAGCTTTGATGTGTTGGAAAAACTGTTCGCCAATATGGGCTTCAAACAGGTCGGCAAGCACAAGCGCCATGACATCCGCCTCTACCGCCAAGGCAAAATCAGCTTCCTTCTGAATGCCGAGACGACAGGCCAAGCCGCAGACTTCTCGAAAGAGCACGGCAGCGGCGCCAATGCCATGGGTTTTGTCGTTGAAGACGCGGACTTCGCCCATGCCGAGGCTCTGAAGACAGGCGCAAAAGACGCCACCGAGGTCGCCCATTCCGGCTTGCGCGCGATATATGGCATCGGCGGCAGCTTGCTGTATTTCGTCGATAATTCGGACTTCTATGATACGGAATTCGACTTCTCATCCGATGATCGCAACCCCGAAGGATTCGGCCTGACCTATATCGACCACCTGACGCACAATGTGCGCCGCGGCAATATGAATGTCTGGGCAAAATTCTATGAAGATATTTTCAATTTCCGCGAAATCCGTTACTTCGATATCGAAGGAAAACTTACAGGCCTTAAATCCCGCGCGATGACCAGCCCTTGCGGTAAAATTCGCATTCCGCTCAATGAGAGCTCGGATGATAAGTCGCAGATTGAGGAATTCCTGAAGCGCTTTAACGGTGAAGGTATCCAGCATATTGCGCTCGGCACCAATGATATTTACGCCACCGTGGATGCGCTCGGTGCGGCCGGAATTCCGTTGCAAAGCACGCCAGACACATACTACGAAATGCTGAATGAACGCGTTCCCGGACATGGCGAAGAACTGGCGGAATTGAAAAAACGCAAAATCCTGCTCGACGGCGCACCGACCGAAGACCAAGGCATTTTGCTGCAGATTTTCACCCAAGACGCCATGGGTCCGGTGTTCTTCGAGATTATCCAGCGCAAAGGCAATGAAGGCTTCGGCGAAGGCAATTTTCAGGCCCTATTCGAATCCATCGAGCTTGACCAAGTCCGCCGCGGTGTGCTGGAAGACAAGGCCGCTGGTTAACACACTGACGTCATCCCGAGCGAATTCGAGGGATCTGATCTATAATCGGATTCCTCCGCTCCTTTCAGTCGGTCGGAATGACGACAGGGGAAAGAGCGGTCGGAATGACGCTAATTACGAAAGGTAAGAACTATGAAATTAGGATCAATCAAAGATGGACGTGACGGGCAGTTGGTTGTCGTGCGCGAAGACCTCGAATGTTATGTGCCGGTGCCGCACATCGCCGCCACGATGCAGGCCGCGCTGGATAATTGGGCAGCCGTCGAGCCAAAACTGCGCGATATCGCCGCCAAGCTGGAAGCGGGCGAAATTCCTAATGCCAAGGGCTTTGAAGATGAAAAAATGGCCTCGCCGCTTCCGCGCGCGTACCAAATCGTGGATGGCAGCGCCTATTTACACCATGTTGAGTTGGTGCGTAAAGCACGCGGCGCGGAAATGCCGCCGGAATTCAAACACGACCCGCTGATGTATCAGGCGGTATCTGACACAATCCTTGCCCCGCGCGATAATGTGCCTGTGCCCTCCGAAGATTACGGTATTGATTTCGAGGCCGAAGTGGCCGTGATTGTCGATGATGTGCCAATGGGCGTTACGCCCGAAGAGGCGCTGGATCACATCAAACTTGTGATGTTGATGAATGATGTATCGTTACGTGGTTTGATCCCGCAGGAACTAGGAAAAGGCTTTGGTTTCCTGCAATCCAAACCGCCGAGCGCTTTTACGCCCGTTGCTGTAACCCCTGACTCGCTGGGTGATAAATGGAAGGACGGCAAATTGCATTTGCCGCTTGTATCCCATTTGAACGGCACAGAAATGGGCCATCCGAATGCGGGCGAAGACATGCAATTTAATTTCGGGCAATTGATTGCGCATGCCGCGAAAACGCGCCCGTTATGCGCAGGGGCAATTATCGGTTCGGGAACGATTTCGAATTATGACCCCGAATCTGGTATTTCCTGCCTTGCCGAAATTCGCATGATCGAGAAAATCGAGTCAGGTGAGTTTAAAACCGAGTTTATGCGCTTTGGCGATGTCGTGCGCATTGAAATGATGGATGAAAACGGCAAATCCATTTTCGGCGCGATCGAGCAAAAAATCATCCCGCATTCCCGTGTTGAGCCGCGCGAAAATGCAGAAAGCCCCCATGCCGTGGCGCATGGGTAGAGGCGCAAAATGATCATATTACATGATTATTATCGCTCCTCTTCATCGTACCGCGTGCGCATTGCGCTGCATCACAAAAATCTGGATTTTGAAATTCGCCATGTTGATTTGGTGAAGGGGGAGCAGCGCGATAATGCGTACAAAATACTCAACCCCAGCGGCGGCGTTCCGACCCTGATTGATGGTGATTTCAAGCTCACGCAATCCCCCGCGATACTGGAATATCTGGAAGAGGAATATCCGCGCAATCCCCTGATGCCGACCGAGAAGCATGCGCGCGCTTATGTGCGGCAAATGGCAATGGTTGTGGCCTGCGACATTCACCCGATGAACAATCTAAAAGTCTGGAAAGGCTATATCGGTAAAATTCTTGGCGCGGATGAGGCGCAGCAAATGCGCTGGTATATGCACTGGATTCATGAAGGTTTCGCGGCCTATGAATCGCTTTTGGCATCCGAAAATGCTGCAGGGGAATTTACCTTTGGCAATGCGCCGACGCTGGCCGATTTATATCTCGTACCGCAACTTTATAACGCGCGGCGCTTCAAGGCCGATTTATCCGCCTACCCGAAAATTTGCGAGATCGAGCGCAATTGTCTGGCGCTGGATGCATTCCAAAAGGCCGCGCCGGAATCGCACCCGTATGCACCAAAAGATTTGGAAATTATTCACGGCAATTCAACGACCTTAACGAAGTAACAGGGAGCATTATAATGAAGGCAGAAAAAGTACAAGACAGCGGCAATCCAACCGGTCACGGCAAACCCGAAGACTGGCCGAAATATATCGGCGATCAGGGCTGGGAAAATTACACATCCGAAGAACACGGTGTCTGGAAAACGCTGTTTGAACGCCAGAAAGAGATTGTAAAGGGCCGCGCTTGTAAGGAATATCTGGACGGTATTGCAGCCCTTGAAATGGACCAAACGCAGATCCCGAATTTCGAGGAAGCCAGCAAAATACTAAAAACAAAAACCGGCTGGGAAGTTGTCGCCGTCAAAGGCCTTATTCCCGATTTGCCATTTTTTCAATTGCTCGCCGAGCGCAAATTTCCCGCCGGTAATTTTATCCGCAAGCCCGAGCAAATGGATTACATCGAAGAGCCTGATGTATTTCATGATTTCTTCGGTCATGTTCCGCTGCTCGCCAATCCCGTATTCGCGGATTACATGGAAGCCTACGGAAAAGGCGGCTTGAAGGCGCACGAACACGGCACAATCACCAATCTCGCACGGCTGTATTGGTACACCGTGGAATTTGGCCTGATCCAGCAAGAGGACGGCATGCGCATTTATGGCGCAGGCATTCTGTCCTCACCCGGCGAGACCAAATTCGCGGTGGAAAGCGATTCGCCGAACCGCATCGGCTTTGATCTGAAGCGTGTCATGCAAACCAATTACCGCGTCGATGATTACCAGCAGAGCTATTTCGTGATTGATAGTTTCGATCAGCTCTTTAGCGAGACTTACGCCGATTTTTCCAAACTGTATGAAGAAATCAAACAAGACAAAACCGAATACGCGCCCGAAGATATTGCAGGTAGTGATAACGTTTTCACCAAAGGCACGCAGGAATACGCAAAAAGTAAGGATAGATAAATGAGTGATTTAATGACACTACGCAACCAGTTTCTGGATAAAGCCGTCGATAAAACCGACCCTGATAATGATCAAACCGTTATCAGCCTAAAGCAAGCCGCGCTAGGTGCAGGATTTAGCGAATGTCTGGTTTTATCACCCAATGAAATGTGCAGCACGATTTATAATCCGAACCGCTTGCGGGTCCAGTTAAGGGATGCCGGAACCAGTTTCGCGATTGATAATTTGCTGCCCGGTTAATTACTTCTTCCCCGTAAACTGTTTCGGTAAATCTTTCCAGACATCGTTATAGCCTTTTTGCAGGGCTTTGTTGTCCATCGCCGCCTTGGTGGGGCACATGATGTAGCGGCTTTCGAACATAAAGGCCAAACCGCTATCCAGATAATGCGGTTCTAACTTGGCTGTGCTGGCGCGTTTATAAGTGGTGGCATCGGGGCCGTGGCCACTCATGCAATTATGTAGAGAACACCCGCCCGGCGCGAATCCATCGCCTTCTTTGCCGTCATATTGACCGCTGATCATGCCCATAAATTCGCTCATCAGGTTGCGGTGGAAATAGGGCGGACGGAATGTATCCTTTGCCACCATCCAGCGCGGGGAGAACAGCGCGAAATCAACATTCGCCGTGCCTTCGG
>CAXBAL010000032.1:0-12405 GCA_963973475.1 uncultured Micavibrio sp. | reverse complement strand
TTACAGCTTTTCCGCGGTAATTAGAATACTCATATAAATAAAAGTACAAAAAGAGCCATAATCAAAGCGGGGCCAAAGGGAAAGACCTCCCCTTTGCCGCATTTTTGCCAAATCAAGCCAAACAAGACGCCGAAGAAACCTGATAGAACAGCAAAATAAGCCAAATTCATAACGCCCAACCACAAACCGGCCACTGCAAAAAACTTTACATCGCCAAATCCGAGCGCATCTTTCTTTAATAGCCTTGATACAATAGTCCCGAGCAGCCATGCAAAAAGAGCAAATACTGCCGCGCCTGCTATGTATTGCGATATAATCTCATTTGTGCCGATGGATGAGCGCATCCAAAGCAGCCCCCAATGCAGTGCGCCTAAAATCCCCGCGCTCAACACAAGCTCATCGGGCAGAATGAAATGCTCCATATCAATAAATAACAAGGCCACAAGTGTTGGCACCATGAGGTATAGCGCCAAATAGGGCCATTCAAGACCAAAGCCATAATAAACAGCAACAAAACCGGCAAGAGTGCATAGCTCGGCCAGTGGATACATAGGGGATATCGGGGCGCGGCATTGTCTGCATTTTCCGCGCAATAGCAACCAAGAAAATAAGGGAATTAAATCACGAACGCGCAGGACATAACCGCAATGGGGACAGGCCGAGCGGCAGGCCTCCTTATTGGCTGTCTCTTTCGATGATTGAAAAACCCAAGGTATATCGCGCGGTATGCGGTAGATTAAGGCGCTTGCAAAACTTCCGAATACAAGCCCCAGAAATGACACGGCTATAAGTTCTAATGCAACCAGCCCATCAAGCAAACCGTTTACAATCCCTAGCGCAATTTCGCAAGACGTGTGTAGACGGCTTCTCTCGGAATACTGCGGCCACCGCCATAGATAGAATCAATCTCGAGGGCTTCTTCATAATAGCGTACGGCATCTTTCTTTGCGCCCGCCTGATCTGCCATGATTGCCATGTTATAATAATGGCTGGCGTTATTCGGCTCCATGCTCGCGGCGACCCCGATATAGCGGATAGCCGAATCAAGATTACCGGCTTGTGCCTCGGCGATACCAAGCTGTGCCACCAAAGCGACATTATCAGGATTATTCGCGCGTAAATCCTTCAACTGGCGCAAAGCCACGGCCGGATATTTAGAGGCCATCAGCCCGAGCATATTCGCGCGCGCTTCAACATGGCCAGGCTCCAATTGTAGCAATTCTTCATAGGCGAAGATCGCTTCTTCAAGCAAACCAAGCTTTTGCAGAGCAACGGCGCGCCCCATAAGAACCTGTTTATCTCTTTTGTTTTTACTGTAAAGTTCGTTATAAATTTCTAGCGCCGAGCTTTCACGGCCCAGCTTTAAGGCGCGCTCCGCAGACACCAATCGCGCCTGACGAGAATTACCACTGGCATTCTGGCGCACAAGGATCATACGCGAGGCCGGCTCTGTGCGAGGATCAAGCGCGCGGTGTGACTGGCGCCCCAATTCGCCTTCCGGTACGAGGGCTTGAGCGTCATAAAAAACATCACCGTCATCAATGGCATCCGCATTCGTAGCGGCATCAACATTAACTGTGCCATCCGCTGGGATACCTGCTGTAATTTCGCCGCCGGGGATATTTCCGCCCGGGGTATCCAGGGCCGTATTATCAGGCGTTGCAATGCCCTCCTCTTCCGGCAAAAGATTCTGAACAGGTTCATCACTTAATGTTTCATTGACTGAATCGATCGCCCCGATTGGTGTTGGCGCCGGTATGCCCATCTCGTCCTGTGCAAAACCTGTTTGGCTCCCGCCGATTGCAAGCGCCCCGAAAACAGCAACACTACATAATAACTTTTTTTGAAAATTAGATTTAATCATTTTTTGAATTCCACGTCATAGATATGCCCGATTTAATAAAAGAATATTTGGCAGGAACGAGCACGAACAAGTTAACTCATTAATAATGATATCACGCATATTCCCTCTTCTCAATATACTCAAGGAAAGAACGTTCCAAATTTTTACTGGATGTTTTGGCTTTTAAATCTTTCGGCGTGCCGACATATCGGATTGCCCCGTCATGTAGCACCGCAATGCGGTCGCAAATTTCATCCAGATCGGCCAGAATGTGAGAGCTTAAAAAGATGGTGTGCTCCTTCTTCTTCGTCTCCAGCAGCATATCCTTCACAAGCGTACGCGCAAGCGGATCAAGACCGCTCATGGGCTCATCAAGGATCAGGAAATCGCAGCCTGTTAATACAGTGCCCAGCAGACCGAGCTTTTGGCGCATCCCTTTTGAATAACTATGAACACGGCGCCCCAATGCATTTTTATCCAGCGCCAGCGTCTCTGCTGCCTGAATAACGGCCTTTTCGTCATAAGGTTGCTTATACATCCGCAGTGAGAATTTGACAAATTCGAACCCTGATAAAAACCAAGGCGGATCAAACCTCTCCGGTAAATACGCCATATGTTTTTTACCGGCTATGGCTGTATTCGGCTCCCCAAATATTTTAATGGCACCTTGTTGCGGTGAACGTAAACCAAGTATGGTTTTAATCAGCGTTGTTTTCCCCGCCCCGTTTAAGCCTATCAATCCGAAAAACTCGCCACGGCCAATGCTCAGATCAACATCATTCAAAATTGTTGCCTTGCCATAACCGGCAGACACATTTTCAATTTGCAAAATCTGGTTATTATCCGCCGCGCCGCTCATGCCCACTATCCCGGTAAGAACATACGGTTATCAAGATTAAATCTTTGATGAGCACGCAGACGGATCGGATAGAGACGGCGGGTATATTCGTCCTGCCATTTCATATCAACGTGGTGTTTATAAACCCGCAGATCAATAACCTCTTCCGGCAAAGCATCAGGCGTAACACGCTCCCCATTCAACCAGATCGTCCACTCATCTTGGGAGGTATACAATATCCCGCCAAGGGTGATATTACGCTCCTCCGGCGGCGGCTTGGCCCGTTCCTGATCCAATGGCTCGTTCATGGCACGGTTAATTTCAGCATCCGTAACGCCGCGCGTTAGTCCGGCAGATTCAGCGCTCTTCTTCGCCTCGATAATGGCGGTTTGTTCCCAATAGTTGAAGAGCAATGACGGCATGGAGATCGGGACAATTTGCTTTGGCACGATTTGAGCGCCCACGCCCGCATCTACATTTGCTGCCGCATCAACTGTTGCGGGTGTATCACCATTTTGTCCGGGCATTAAATTTTGCGCCATCACCGGCATAACGCCAAGCAGCAGAGCCGAAACCAGTAATGGATAGGTTAATTTCTTTTTCATGTTATCGCACTCCCTCTTGTTCCGGGCTTGCAAGGTAATCTTCTCTCGAAACCATAGTGCGCCAAGTCAATTCGATACTTCCACCAACCAGCGGCGGTGATGCCCCTGTTGCGATGGCTCTAAGCATTGTATCGCTGATATTGGCATTTCTATTAAGACTGAAGCCTTCCACACTCAGATACCCCGGGAAAACCTGCTCCAGATAATGGATGTATTCGTAAATATCTATATCGTCCACACTTGTGAAGTTGATAGTTATAGGGCTTTCCAGTAGAACCTGATCAGCCTTGGCCGCATTTTCATCCTCTATCACAGTACCGGAACGCACACTGACATTGGCTTCGGTTACATCGCTATACTGCTTTGCTTCTGTAAACACAATTTGCGCGTCGCGGCGGCTTTGATTGGAGAAGAAACCATCGGCACGCAGATCATCATAGGCCTCTTGCTGTGTTTCCAATTGATCAAACTCAGCCTGAATATTGGCAATATCTGTACGCACGGTACTCTCTGCCGCCTTTTCCGTACGAACTACACGCTCGGTCGAGGTAAGTTCAGGTACAAGATAAAGATAAAGCGCGGCTGCCAATAATGCATTTAACGCCACTAGAAACGCGACAATCATAATACGTTTAAAACCAAGTACACCTATCATGAATTTGCTCCTCGTATGGCCAGCGAAATAACGAAGTCCTGCGCAACGCCCTCACGCGGCGCACCATCTTCGCCCATTACCAACTCGTCCACATATTCCGTATCTTTCAAGTATTTCTCGACCTCAACGCTATGGTTGGGCAACTGGGCCTGAATGCGTTCTTTCAGTGCATTTATTTCTTCATTACCGCGATCAATATCTGTTGTGCTGGGAAATGTTAACTGTACACGTGCTACATACGTATAAGTCTCGGCATTAGGATCGTTACTGAAATCGCCTTGCAACATACGCGTGGCCCTATTGGTTTGCGATTCCTCGTAATGCTCGATATTGACACTATCAAGACGCAGATCACGCCCCAAACCCTGCCCGATGCCCTCGATAACTTTCAGGACATCTATATTGGCCTGATCCAAAGCATCTCTGACTGCAATAGAGCTTTGCACCATGCGAACGTCAAACCCAAGTGCCTCTTTCTTCTCGACTTCGATTTGATATTCTTCATTCAATTGTGCGGTTCTAAGCCTTGTATCAGAGACCGTTTCATTGGCCTCCTGCAATTCTTCGTATTTCATATAGACCTGATAACCTAGATAGCATGTGCCCGCTATTAAAACCAAAGACAGCATAGTTGCCACTTGGCGGGGCTTTGAAATGGCTTCTAGCTCCTTCGCATGCATCGGCAATTGCAGCTTGGGACGTTTACTGACCCAGGCCGCATGTAATACATCGGCGTAGCGTTGATCAGAATAAGACGCAATAGAAAGACCGAGCTTCTTGGCCACCTCCGATGCTGTCATGGTATAAATATTGGCTTCGACCTCGATAATGCCACCAAGAATATCACCCGCAGCAGGATTGGCGACAACAATAATATCCAGCCCGTCTTCCGCCACGAATCCAAAACGCGCCATATAACTTAATGTGGCCTGAAACTCCTGATAAACCTCATGCGCCCACATATCGGGGTCGGCGTCCGTATCAACAACCGGTGTCATACGGGTTAGTGCCAATTCGCCGTCTTTAATAACAACCTGTCTTAAACCGCCATTTTGATGCTGCCCAATAAAAACCGACCATTTCGCACGCGGGCGGGAACGCGGCGTCAATTTTGCAGACAAGGTTTTAACCATATTGGCCGCCTCAACGGGCAATAGCGCATAGCCTGATACAGAGGCCAAAGATCGCTTCGCGGCCTCCATTGTCTTAACGTACTGTTCGGACTGGGGCGCGGCGGCGAATATATACACGCTGGCCGCTGGCATTTTTTCACTTTTAGGGATTTTCTCTTTTAACGGAAAAGCCGCTCTAACGGGATAATTCGGAAAGGCGACATTCAGCTTTCGCGTAACAACATTCTTGCGGTCCATTACATTGACCTTGGGAACGCGCTCCTTACGATAATGCTGCTCCACCATATCATTTAAAACCGTGACAGGCTTCCCTGCGCAATCCTTGGCGATGATTTTTGCGGCATTCTCTTCAAAATTATCTGCACTCCACGGAACAGCCTCGACCAATTCAAGCCCTTTAAAGCCGGAAGAATAGATCGACAAAGCCTCGTCACCGATCATCAAAATTGTTTTAGCAGAACCCAACATCGTCTTTTATCTTCTCATTCATTGCTTTATAACTCAACTTCACCAATCATATCATAGATCGGACCGAACACCCCTGCGGCAATCCAAAGGATCATCAACCCCATTATACCGGTCAAAGCCGGCTCGATACCGGCAATAAGGCCTTGAACGGCCTCATCGACATCTTTTGTATAAAAATCCGACACCTGCTCCAGCACAGGGGTCAGCTTACCGGATTCCTCCCCGACCTTCAGCATTCGAACGACAAGGCTTGGAAACTCTCCGCTATTATTGAACGCTTCGGATAAAGGGCTGCCGGCTTGGACATAGCCCTCAACCGCCTCTAACGCTTCAATCATAGCGCGGTTGGTCACGGTAAAGCGCGCCGATTTCAAACTGTTCACCACATCAATTCCGCTGGCAAACAAGGCACCGAATGTCTGCGCATAACGGGCGATTGTAATTTTACGAATCAAGCCCCCTGCAACAGGCATGCTGAGCATCATCAAATCTATGCGATACGCCCACTCATCCGAGGTTTTTTTGAGAATTTTCAAACCCGCAATTAGAAGGATAGGAATGAGAACGACAAGCACGCCTCCCGGCACAGGCAAGCCCAAAATATGAAATAAAGGCTGCGAGAAGAAGTCCGATGTTTTAATGAGTGCAATAGTCTGTATCGGCAACTCTCGCCCTAAATTACCTAAAAACCCAACAATTTGGGGCACAACAATACCCATCATAACCGCGATGGTTATCAAGACAACACCGCAAACAATAATCGGATAACGCGTGGCTTTTCTGATTTTGGACTGCATATCATCAACCCATTTCAGATATTTCTCCAACTGTTTATAAGCCGATGTCAAATCACCTGTGTCTTCACCGGCCCTGATCAAGGAGATATAAATATTACCGAACACCTTCGGGTGTTTGGCCATTGATTCGGATAAAGACGCACCATCCGAGACATCACGGTGAATTTCGGACATAATATCGCGCATACGGTCATTTTCGGTGGTATCACGAATATCCGCCAAAGCATCAAGCAGCGCCACACCGGCACTTTGCATTTGTTCCATATGAACGAAAAGCTGGATAAGATCACGTATTTTGACTTTTTTGACGCGGAAAAGCTTCCCGCTCAATGTCTTTTGCGAAATGACGGAACAATCCACAAGCTCAAGACCTGCGGATTGTAGCTGATTGTACAAATCGACCTCGCCATTGGCCGAGATCAACCCACGTATCGGGCGACCCTTTGCGTTCAGCGCTCTGTATTTATAGCGTTCTATAGCTAAACCCCTTAAATACCCAAACTCTATTTGTTAATATCGACGACCTTGGACAAGGCCTGCAGATCAGTTACGCCATCAAGAACCTTTAGGATGCCATCATCCTTCATATTTTTGAAGCCTTTTTTCTCTGCCATGATTTTTAATTCAGCTTTTGATTCCCCGCGCGCCAGCAATTCATCCATGTCCTCATCAAACGTAAGAATTTCTGCAATGGCCACGCGGCCTTTATAGCCTTGGCCTGCGCACATATCACACCCCCCTTCTTTCGCACGGTAAATCGTCGGCGGGTTGCTGGAATTTACGGACAAGATACGGCACTCCTCCGGCGGGGGCTTATAGGCCTCTTTACACGAAGTGCACAACACACGCGTAAGGCGCTGCGCAAATACTGCAATCAATGCACCCGCAATCATACCGGGCTTCAAGCCCAGATCAAGCAAACGCGGTATAGCCCCAAACGAATCATTGGTATGCAGGGTCGTGTAAACCTGGTGCCCTGTCATCGCTGCTTTCAATGCCATCTCCGCGGTGGTTGTATCGCGAATTTCCCCAATAAAGATAATATCGGGGTCTTGTCGCAGCAGGGCCTTAATACCGTCAGCGAAATCAAGAATACCTTCGCGGACATGGGTCTGGCGAATCATCGGCAAGGAATATTCAACCGGATCTTCCAAGGTCTGGATATTGATCTCGACATCATTAATCTCGTTCAACATAGAATATAGCGAGGTCGATTTACCCGATCCGGTCGGGCCCGTAACAATAATGATTCCCTCAGGCTTGGTCTGGGAGGACTTGATTTTCTTCATATTCTCGGGGCTAAAGCCAAGCCTTTCCAGCGGCATAATGCTCGAGCTTTTATCAAGAACACGCAAAACAATGTTCTCGCCATGCACGGTTGGCAAGGACGAGACGCGAAAATCGACATCTTTACCTCCGGCATTCAAACCAAAGCGGCCATCTTGAGGGCTTAGCTTGTCGGCAATATTCATGTTCGAGAGCAATTTGATACGCTGTGAAATTCCGTTCCAGTGCTGCCTGTGCAGGATTTGCGCGGTAAAAAGCACCCCGTCAAGACGATAACGCAAGCGCACAAAATGCTCCTCCGGTTCAAAGTGCAAATCGGACACACCGAGCTTCACCGCATCAATAACCAAGGCATTTACGAGCCTTACGATCGGATGTGAAAATGCCTCGTTTTCGTTCAGGCTCGCAACATCCTGATGCTTGCCCTCCTCCAACTCTTTCAAGATATCTTTGATATTACTGGCGTAACCATAGGCCGCATCAATAGCATCGGAGATAACGGTCGCCGTTGTTACCACAGGCTTGATCTGCAGCCCCTTCGGTATGAACTGGCGCAGTGTATCCATAGCCACAACGTCATAAGGGTCGGACATGGCAATAAAAATAAATTCGTCATTCATAGAAAACGGCAGCACATTATGCTTTTGCGCGGTGCGTTTATCCAACAATGTTAAGGCATCGCCATCAACAATAGTGTTCTTAGGATCGAAAACTTCAAAGCCGGAGCTTTCGGCCAGAACGGCTATAAGGGTCTCTTCATCAAGAAAACCGAGGTCAACCATAACCTCACCGAGCATCTTGCCTGTGATTTTCTTTTCCTGCAGAGCAACGTTTAACTGGTCGGGGGTAATAATCCCCATAGACACAAGCTTGTCACCGAGGCGGTTATTCTTGTCTCCGCTTTGCTTATCTGCGGAGCGTGCCTCTTCGGCTTTAATTTTAATCTCGCTATGGCGGCGGGCAATCGCACCTTGAGAGTTAGCGCCGGTATCAACCCTCGCTGGTAAATTGGCCTCTTCCCCTTGGACTTCTTGCTTTGCGGCTTGTGCCTTTCCTGTATCATCATCGTTTTCAAGGATATCCCCTTCCAGAATAATATCCTCATCGTCAATTTCTTGTGATATCGGGGGGGGCTGCATATGGGCAGCATTATCGGGCCGCGTTGTATTTTCATGAAGACTAAGCGCCTCCTCGTCTTCTTCTGCGCTCAAATCCATACCGCCAACATGAACCTTGCTCCAGTCTTCGCTTTTTGGTGGCGGCTTGATAAACCCCTCGCCTTTCTTTACCTTGGCATCGGGATTATACAAATCATCTGCTTTAGACGCCGGAATGTCATCCATGAGTGTGAAGTCCTGAAAATGCTCTAGATCATCTGCGGCTGGTACGGGCCTGCTCCTATTGTCTTTAGGCGCGCCGGCATTATCTCTACCGCCTTTATCGGCGTTGTCTCTATTTTTAAAATCTTCGTCCTGCATAGCTCTTCCGGTTTAGTAAAGTTCTTAATTTAATTATTGATATGGTACATGACATGCACCAAGCGCTCTAATACTTTATTCTGAACAATAAAAGTTAAGAAATTGACTACATTAGATTTACATAATAAATATAAATTTACTTTGCGCGACTTCAATACCAATAAAGAGAGTATCAAATACAAGAAAACGAGAACATAGAGATAAAAAAAGCCGCCCATTTTCAGGACGGCTTTTTAATATTATAGGATCAGTTATTATTCAGCGGCGATTGCGAATTTTGCATCCTGACGTGGCCACTGCTTAAACTGCATAACGCCTTCATCAATGTCTCCGATTGTTGTAATCAAGCGTGCTGCGACCAAATAAGGGTCGGCATTGGCACCCGGACGACGGTCTTCAAAATAACCATAGCCTTTGATTTCAACTGGCTGAGGAATACGGATAGAACAACCGCGGTCGGCTGCGCCATACTTAAAGGTGTTGATATCACAAGTCTCATGCATACCCGTTAAACGCTCACCCAGTCCTGCACCGTAAACAGCAATGTGCTCAGGGTGCTTTTTAGACAAGGCTTCACACGCATCTTTAATGGCCTGACGCCCTTTTGACTTATCACGTGTATCAACAGTTGATACGTTTGTGTGCATACCTGCGCCGTTCCAGTCGCCTTTAATAGGCTTGTTGTCGATAGAAACGGTTACATCGAATTCTTCCGCAACTCTGTATAGCAACCAACGGGCAATCCAAGTCTGGTCACAAATCTTCAGCGCGTCGGCTGTTTCGCTCTCGTCACCACGGAAACCAATCTGGAATTCCCACTGCCCCGGCATCACTTCGGCATTCACGCCGTAGAACATAAGCTCGGTTTGCAAACAAAGCTCGGCATGCGCTTCGCACACTTCACGACCAAATACTTCATCCGAACCAACGCCGCAATAATATGGACCCTGTGGACCCGGGAAACCCTGATCAGGCCAGCCAAGCGGTGTGCGGTTTTTGAAAAGTGTATATTCCTGCTCGAAACCAAGCCATGTTTTCAGGCTCTCGCCACCGGCATCCAGAACAGCGCGCAGCTGGGCGCGGGAATTGGATTCATGCGGGGTACCATCGGCATTAAGTACTTCACACATAACCAGATAATTGCCCGAGCCACGGATAGGATCATCAACAAAACAAACTGGCTGCAACAGACAATCTGAATCATTGCCTTCCGCCTGATTGGTGGAGGAGCCGTCAAAGCTCCACTCCGGAAAATCTTCAATTGATGGGCTATCGCCCAGCTTAACAACCCGCGCTTTTGAACGCAGCTTGCGTGTAGGGACGGAACCATCCATCCATATATATTCAGCTAAAGTAAATTCTGACATTTTCGCTCCCTTTATGTGCAACTTAAGTTGTGAATAAGTATACATAAAAGTCACGGTTTCAAATGATTTGCAAGCTTTTTTGATGCCCCGCACAATATTTTTGTGCGTATTTGGCAAAATTATGTATGAAAAATGCTTTTTACAGCACTTCCCTACTTCTTAAAGCTTAATTGGCATGAAAATGTACATCTTGCGCACCATGATCTTTCATAATGGCTTTGGCCTGTCTTTCTTGCTCCGGCTTAAAAGTTTTTACCCAGAGCACGAGCCCGCCTTCCTTAATCTGTTCTTGTACGCGGTTATCAAGATAAGTCTTAATGCCGAAAAGTACGCTGCCACCTATTGCCGCACCAACGACACTTCCAAATACGACTGCTGTTACCAACACCAATGATGTAGCCGGATTGACCATGAGCGCAGCAGCGCACCCACCGAAGAATGCAGGAACCCCCACAATAACAGTGGAAGCAATTGTTTTTTCTTCGGGACGGATAGACGCATCTTTGGGCGCTCTTGGGTTATCTTCCAGCAATTCTGGTGATAATGTTTCAGATCCAAAACGCTCTTCCATTCTCGCCTTACTGCCAATCACGCTAATATTGTGACGGGGAAACATTGCCGCTTCCAAATCCGCGATTGCCTCGTCCATATCCTGTTGATTTTGGAATATCCCTACGGCTTCTTTATGTTGCATAGCCTGTCCCATTATACGTCTCCTTTATGTCTCAATGACGTTAAATTCAACCAGACCAACGGCTAGCGCGCCGAAAAGTTCCGCTTTTAGCGGGGTGAGGTACAGTTTCTGGATATATAAGGGGATAAGTTTGGGGATAATGGCGCGCCCGAGAAGATTCGAACTCCTGACCTCCTGATCCGTAGTCAGGCGCTCTATCCAGCTGAGCTACGGGCGCGTATTACTCGAAAGTGAGGGGAACATAATCAATTTCTTTTTTCATTGCAAGCATTATTGATAAAAAAATTTACTGATAGGCAATTCAATACCTTTGCGTGTACTATCTGTCACTACCATGCCCTCGGGCTTGACAGATTCTTGTGAACAAGCGAGACTATAAACGTGTATTTCTCTTTACTTGGCTGCTGCAAATCTGTAGTAATTCCTTAAAACATTAATGTGGACTTATTTACTGTCATGATCAAAACAAACGATTTCATTCGCAAAAGCACTGTCTTTTGTTCGGCACTGGCTCTTATCGGCGGTTCTATCGCCCTAAGCGGAACCTCTGCACAAGCCCAAGGCAACACACCGGCCCTTGTAATTACACACGCTCCGCTGCCTGACAGCTTGAAAGCAAAAATTTACAGCGCCCCGCGCGAAGTCAGAGAGATCACAGCGCAGGAAATATCCGGCGATGCCTATCGTAGCCTTTCCGGCACAATGGTCGGACAGGAAATTGCAGATTTGCAAAACAGTCTTGTTACACTTCAGGGACGCATAGAAAATCTGGCCTCCGGCCTTACCAGCCTGCAGCAGAATGGCGAGCGCCTATCCACACAGTATTATGCAAATATCGCAACAATTAATACACAGCTTCAATCCGGCACAACCCCGGGTAACCCCCGTCTTGTCCGCAAATTGAGCGAAGCCCAGTCTGACCTACAAGCTTTGAACGAGAATATTTCCCAGCTCAATTCACTGGCTGTTGAAATTTCCGAGACTGCTTCCCAGACCTCTTACATGCTCGATTCTACTCGCTCTGCCTACGCTCTTTCCGGCGCGGTTGAGGAAGACCATGTCAAATTGGCCGAGCTGGAAGACAGCGTGAATAATACAATGGTGATTATCGAGCGACTACTGAATACTGTTAGCGACAGCATTTCACGTACCACCGCCTATTTGAGCACAGAGCGTAACAATATCCGCACACTTGCTCTAGCCGTCACAAACGGCGCCCTCTACGGCCGCAGCCTCTCAA
>CAXBAL010000031.1:0-12535 GCA_963973475.1 uncultured Micavibrio sp. | reverse complement strand
GCCAATATGCTTGGCCTTGTAGGGGGAGCCGTCATGGCGCAGACATTTCTTGATATTCCTTTAAACCAATATATTGCGCGCGTTGAATATGCGGCCACGCCCACTATGTTTTTGGTAGGCATGATTAAAGCGCCCGTATTTGCATTTCTGATTGCGATTATATGCACCTATCAGGGCATGAATGTAACGGGCTCGGCGGAAAGCGTTGGGCGCCTTACAACGGTTGCTGTGGTGCAATCCATATTTATCGTCTTGCTGGTGAATGCGTTATTTTCAATCTTGTTCGCGAATTTAGGAATTTAAATGGACCCCGTTATCAGTATTGAAAATTTAGTGAACAAATTCGGCCCTCATTCTGTGCATGACGGCGTGAATATGACTTTGGAGAAAGATGAAATCCTTGGGCTTGTCGGCGGCTCGGGTTCGGGTAAATCGGTTTTATTGCACTCGGTCTTGGGGCTGCACACGCCCACATCTGGGAGTATTAGAATAGCAGGCGAGCCTGTGGAGGATTTAAACGAAAGCGAATGGCTGGCCTTGCAACGCAAATGGGGCGTTGTTTTTCAAAAAGGCGCGTTGTTCTCAGGGCTTTCGACATTGGATAACATCGCCCTGCCAATTAGAGAGCATACCGCAATCAGTGACGAAAACGTCAATGATCTGGCAATGTTCAAGCTCTGCATGGTGGGATTAAAGCCGGAAGATGCCTTGAAATCCCCTTCTGAGCTATCGGGCGGAATGGCGCGGCGCGCGGCGCTTGCACGCGCACTGGCGCTTGATCCCGAAATTCTGTTTCTGGATGAACCGACCACGGGATTGGACCCTATTTCGGCGGCTGCGTTCGATGAATTAATCCTCTCGCTGCGCGAAGCAATGGATTTGAGCGTCTTTGTGATTACCCATGATTTGGATACTTTGGTAACCGTTTGCGACAGGATAGCGATTATCGTCGATAAAAAAGTCGTCAGCGGATCTTTAGAGGACATGATGGCTTCTGAAAATGAATGGATACAATCCTATTTCCACGGCCCGCGCATGCGCGCCGTAACTGATAAGAAAAGAGCATAAAATGGAAAAAGACGCGCGATATTTTATAGTCGGTCTGGTCGTGAGCATCGCAATGATCGCCCTCGTCGGCTTCGTATTGTGGCTGGCCGGCACACATGAATCTCAAGACAGAGAAATCTACACAGTGTATTTCACCGACCCTGTAAGCGGCCTGAAAGAGGGCGCCAGCGTGCAATATCGCGGGGTCGAGGTTGGTAAAGTTCTAAGGGTACGCCTTTCCAGTAGCCGCGAAGATTTAATAAAAGTGAACATTGCCGTGCAAGAGGCAACCCCCATCGGGCAAAGCACGACGGCTTCTTTGGAAATGTTTGGCATCACTGGCCTAGTCTATATGGAATTAAGCACCGAAACCGGAGAGACGCGGCCACCGCAAACAGTGCCCGGCGAGCCTTACCCTGTAATTAAAGGCAGCGGCACGCAACTCGCCAAAATTCTCGAAGACATTCCTATGATTACCGAACAAGTGCTGGAAGTGGTAGAAAAATTAAACAGCTTTTTCGATCCGAAGCACACGGCGCTGCTCTCGCAAACTCTGGAAAATACAGAGCGGCTGTCCCGCGATTTGAACGGATTGCTGACACCTGCGAATGTTAATAATGCCTCGACAACAATCGAGAATTTTTCAGAAGCCAGTGCAGATTTTAAAGATATAGCAGAGCGCTTCGATCAAACGGCCAGTGAAATCGAAAGGGCTGTTGCTTCGTTGAACGAGATCGTGTCCAGCAATAAAGACAACATCAACCGCTTTACCGGTGAGGGATTAAATAACATTACCGAAACTTCGCGCGAGGCTGAAAAAGCCGCTGAAGCCATTCGGGAAATGTCGGAAAAATTAAAGCGCGATCCATCGCAACTGATATATAGACCGCGATCCAGCGGTGTGGAGATTGAAAAATGATACCTAAAAAATTAAAAATATTGTCCTCTTTGCTTGTTCTGGCGGGAGTGCTCCCCCTTACAGGATGCGCCGCCCTGCAATCCGATATACCGCCGCCCTCTATCTACCGGATTGAAGCAAAGCCGCAGCAAAACCCCATCATGCTGGATTTGTCGGATACCACAATTATGGTTGTAACCGAACCTGACATGCCTGCCGGACTATCGGGCAAAGATATGATCTTGCACTATGATAACGGGCGGCGTCAGGACCGCTACGCCGCGGCGCTCTGGGCGGATGATCTGTCTGATTTAATCCAGCAATTTGTCACCAATCAGGCGCGGGCTACCTTCCCCAATCTGGTCGTCGATAATCCCCGTTCTGGGCTGGCCTCGCGCTATAAGCTCAATATTGATGTTCTGGATTTCCAACCTGTATATGCCGAACAAGCCTCTGGCATTCCTACGCTCGTCACCCGCATACGCTTTACTTTGACAGGCGGTGAGGACAGAGTTCTGCTGTCGGATATTGTTCTGGAACGTGAAACGAAAGCATCTGAAAACAATTTAAGCGTTATAACAGCCGGACTGGAAAGCCAATTACAGGACATCGTAACTGAAGGACTGGAAAGGATGGCCCCGACTATAAAATGAAAAAAATCATCGCGATAATTGCTGTTTTAATAGTGACGTTTGGAATAATTGGCTTCTTCCAATACAAACCGATTCTTGAAAACAGGCTGGAGATCATTTTAGAAGGGCAAGGCCTAAGCAATGTTCACGTTGAGATTGCCAGAATAGGTTTTGGCGGAGCGCGCTTGGCGGAGCTACGCTTTGGCGAGAAAGATCCGTTGGTGCTGGAAAATATAGCTTTGAATTACTCCTGGGCAGATTTGAAGCAGGGCCGCCTTGACGAGATACTTTTTGAAAACATTGCCGTTAAGGTAGAACAACTGGAAAGCGGCTGGAGCATTAGCGGCCTTGGATCTTTAGATAATACAGGCCCCAACAATAAAAATCCGCTGTCTTTTCTCGAAATAACGGCGGAACAAATTGATCAAATTCCATTTCAGCGTCTGGCCATCGAAGACAGCCGCGTGGAAGTAGACGCCGATTTTGGCAATCTGCGCACGCCTATCAATATAATCTGGGATAAAACCACGCGCCCTAACCTGACTTATAACGGTGATGAAATTATTTTGGAACAAGATGCCTTAAACGTTACCGCCAGAGCGCCGCATTTAAATGCCTCTTTCGATGAGGGGCTATGGCGAGGGGATTGGGTTTTCGAAAGCATTACCACCAATAACGCTGCAATACCGTCATTTTCCGCAAAGGGCGATTTGATTGCCAACGCTGAAAATGTTACCATCACCGGAACGTTCACGAGCGAAGACGAAACCTATAAAGGCGATTTCACGCTCGATTACACCCCGTCCGAAAATCCCGCCCCGATATTGAACAGCAATATACAAGTCGATATGTCCCTGCCCAGCGGTTCGGCAAAAATGCCCTTGGCCGTAGAATGGGTTATCGGCGAGCCAATGCGCGTGAATGGTTCAAACGGGGCAATCCATTGGGAACAAGGAGAACTAGCGCTTAATATTGACGCTCTGGCACTTGATCTCACACAAAATGAGAACGGATTTAGCGGAAATTGGAGCAGCGATACTATAAATCTTACTGCACCTGTTGAAGTCCCTACCTTAAAAGGGCAAGGAAAAATTAATACCAAAGGCGCGGCCATTACCGTAAGCGGCCTGATTAAAAGCCCCGATGAAAGCTGGCTGATAGATTTTACTTTGGCCTTGGGCCACGAAAAGGCGTCTGAAAATGGTTTGCGTTTTAACCGCGCCCGCATGCCGTGGAATAAAGGGCGGATCAGTGTTGATAATGTCTGGCTCCCCTTTGCCACAGGAAAGGCTGTACAGCTGGATATTCAGGCCGAAAAAGTCGATCTGGCCGATCTTATGAGTACGCTCACGGGGGACCGCATAAAGGCCAGAGGTCTGGTATCAGGTCATATTCCGCTGTCCATCAAGCCCGATGGCAGCATCAGCGTGGATGGCGGCAATTTAGGCGCTGAAGGCCCCGGCACCATCACGATGCCGCCCGAAACCATTCCCGCCAATAATGAACAGGTTAATCTGGTGAAAGATATTATGGAGGACTTACATTATGAAGTCCTGAATATCAGCGCGGAGCCTGACCCAGACGGCGAATTGGCAATAAAATTAACGGTTGAAGGAAAAAATCCGAAGGTTCTGGACGGCCATCCCGTAAAATTAAATATAAACCTGACAGGAAATCTAGTAGAATTCCTTGAACAAAATCTTATGTTACTGACTAGACCGGAAACATTGCTAAAAAGAGAGCAGGACTAAATGAAACAGATCAGCGCAGGCTTAGTAGTCATCCTTGCTTTGGCCGCTTGCACCCCGACCGTGCAGGTGCAGGCTCCGGATAAGCCGATAGAGATTAACATGAATGTGAATATAGATCATCGCGTGCGCGTCGAGATTGAACGCGATGTACAAAACGCCATTGATAGCAACGAAGACATCTTTTAAGGGAGACCCGTCATGAAATTACGTCTTTTAACTGTGATTGCTTTATTGGGGATGATTTTCTCCCTGCCGGCTATGGCACTTGATCTGCAAGAAGCCCGCAATGCCGGACTTGTAGGCGAGGCCCTAACCGGATATGTCGAGCCTGTTGTTTCCCGCCCCGATGTAAACGCCCTTGTCGCGGAAATCAATGCGAAACGGAAACAGGAATACACCCGCATTTCCGAGCAGAACGGCCAGCCTGTTAGTGTGGTTGCCAAACTTGCCGCAGAACAGATCATAAAACGCCTCGGTACAGGTCATTATTATAAGGCCGCGGATGGCAGTTGGCAGAAGCGATAACGCCGTAAACCAGACTTCTTTAAAACTGATGAACAGCGTTTCCACTGTGTTCAGGGGCGCATCACATATGCAATATGCGGCATAATTAACCCCTCTCGCGGCATTATAAAATCACTGTCCGAAATGTTAAGGAAACGCGCCGCTGCCGTTCTATTTTAAAACCGCTGACACGATCAGATTTACGGGCAGGAATTGCGTGGGTCCATTTATAGCGCGCCGCCCCAGACAGGGCGATCAAACTGCGCTCTTCCAAATAGTGTTCTTCTTTTTGTGTCGTTAGCGCGTTTTGAAACTGCATGCTTGCCCCGGATTTAAGGGTAAGAGAGGCTATAGTATCATAGAAACAAGGCACGCAATCCACATGCGCCGAAATACCCTGCCCCGGCATATATTCATTGACGATGGCTTGATCTGGGACGGTTTTAAAAACTCCTTGTGCATGTAAACGCTCCGCCATTACGGATATCCAGTCCGGCAGTGGCCCAATATAGGAATCATGCGTAACAGCTCGCGCCCGATAGTCATATTTATAGCCGTAATGTTGCACGCGCCGTTTCAGGTCGGTTATCCAAGGGCTTTTATCTATTACGCCAATTAAGGCACGTTCTTCATCCTGCGTGATAAACGCTGGAATATATGCCAGCCCCTCAACACAGGGCGCATCTTGCTGTTCAATATCAAAAAGTAAGTTCATCATATGAGGAAGCACGGCTTTAATAAAATGCAGACGCATTTTTGCTGTTATTAAGCATATATTCCTATATTTTTCTTTTCAATGCAAGAAAAAAACAATGGCTTCACTTTATCAGAGGCCGGAACTTTCTTAATTGTCCCCTTGTTCGCCTTAATAAAGGCTCAGAACATGGACGTAAATTCTTTACAAAAGAATGCCTATATCAGTATTCGCGAAGAGGGCAAAGACCTTATAAGAGGGGCTGCGGGTGGTTTGATTTTTGGAACGCCGCTGCTCTTTACCATGGAGATGTGGTATCACGGCGTAACATTTTCATCCGGTCATTTATTGGGTCTACTGGCCTTGGTCGGCGTTATCAATCTTGTATTCAGCTACGCATCGGGTCTGCGCGCTATGCATGAAGGGCATTCATTGGTCGGCGCCATACCGGATATGGTGACCTCTTTGGCCTTGGGACTGGTGATTGCCACGATTGTGCTTGCGCTCATCGGGCATATTCCGGGTGATGGGATGGAGGCCTCACTGAGAAAGATTATTATCGAGGGCGCTGTCATCAGTATTGGCGTTACGTTTACCAATACAAAATTTCCACGACAGAATGCAGCCAATGATGAAAAATCTGGCGCGCAGATAAACGACCCCTTAAGCAAATCAGATTTATCACTAGCACAGAAGCAGACGCGGGATGATTTGGAAAACCTTGCCGCCGTCATAGGGGGCGCACTGGTCTTTACCTTTAACATTGCCCCGACCGAGGAGGTAACATTACTCGCCACAACTATACCGCCCTATACGCTACTGTTGCTGTTTTTTTCCGAGATCGTCATTTGCTACATCATCCTGTTTGCCGCCAATTTTAAAGAGCATAAAATTTACAAAGACAATATTATGCAGCATCCCTACGCCGAGGTTGCAATTACAGTTGCCGCTTCATTTTTGGTTGCGGCGCTACTTTTATGCCTTGTCAGTTATGATCACGTTCTGGCAAGCACGCATCATTTTGCGGCCAGCGTAGTTGTGCTGGCCCTCCCCGCCGTGGTCGGGGGATCAGCAGAAGGCTTGTTGTATGAAGAAAATTGAACCTTGCCAGATCGGCGAATTTATAAGCTTGACGATCAGCATTATTTTGTTGGCGTGCGTTGGCGCATATTTGGTGTGGAATATTGCGGATTCATCCTCACCCTATGTTGTGATTACAGGGTCTGCAACGCAAGAGAGAGCTACGATGGCGGGCGGGCGCTATGTCATGCCGCTTAATGTAAAAAACAGTTCGGGTAAGACAGTGAATTATATCAAACTACATATTCAGGCGCGCCTAGATAGCGGTCTAACCGAGGTACAAGAGGCAGAGGTGGAATATCTAAGCAGCCGTTCGACACAGCGCATCTATGTATATTTTGATGCTCCCGTTTCGGGCAATAATATTGAGGTTACGCCCGTTTATTACAAGTTTAATTAGCTTCTCCCTCCTGATCTTCTTTACGAAATAGGCTTTTTAACAGATAGTGGAGTGATCGCGCTACAGAATGGTCAGGGAGATTAGATCGTATCCAGATTGAAATGGCCGTTTACGATATTGCCTCCAAAAAAGAATTGGATAGACTAAATGGCGGCGGACGTAGTCCACCGCTAAACACCCTCACGGCATTATGGACTTTATTCGTTTATAATATTCTTAATAAAAATGACATATGATTAATTTAAATATTTAAAGAAATATTAGAAAGTATCAAATATTAAGCACAAAATTCAAAATTCTAAAAACGCGAAGTTATGGAAAGCCGAACCTTGGATAGTCTGCATTTCACTTATGCTACTCAGCATTTATTCGTGGCAAAGTGTTAAGAACTCCTATCAAGCTCAAAGTAAACAGCATTTTGAAACACTTGTGGGAGATACAAAAGCCGCACTAAATGAAAGATACGTGCTTTATACACAAAGCTTATGGGGCGGTGTGGGGCTTTATCATGCATCTGAATATGTAAGCCCTATGGAATGGAAAAGTTATGTAGAAGCTCTAAACATCAAAGAAACATTACCAGGCATTAGTGGCCTTGGTTATATAAAGTATACGGATAATAAAAATCTTGCTGCCTATCTCGAAATGATTAGGTCGGAGCATATTTCAGATTTTACAAATCATCCAGATACAAACCATCGGGATAAATTTATTATCCAATACATAGTTCCACTAGAAAATAACCAAGAAGCAGTCGGGCTAGATGTTGGTTTTGAAAAAAGCAGACGGGAAGCAGCAGAGCGTGCACGAGATACAGGACAGCCTGCTTTAAGTAAGAAAATTACTCTAGCGCAGGATCAAAAACAAAGAGCCGGCTTTTTGCTTTTTATTCCCGTATATAACGGCAGCGTAACCCCATCCAGCGTTGAAGAACGTCAGCAAACCTTAAAAGGGTGGGTATACGCTCCTTTTATCGGCGAACGCTTCTTACGCGATTTAAAGCAAACGAACCGCGGCGAGATAGACTATGCCATTTATGATGGCCAAAATACCGCGCCCGAGGCCCTAATATATCAAACAAACCATAATGCTGGCTCCGCCAGTTTAGGGGATGAGTATGTCCAAACCTTTCAAATGAATCTTGGCGGCAGTACGTGGACATTGGTTTTCTCTCCAAGTGCTATTTTCAGTCCACCAAAGGCAAATATACCGCCCTTACTTGTACTGGTAATAGGCATTCTTATCGCCTTGATTTCATACTTCTTATTAAAACGCATTCAGTATGAAAAAGAAAGAATTGCTGCCGAAGTAGAAAAAAAGACAGGCGAGTTGGGCAGGGCAAAAAATCAATTGCGCCTTATCATGGATAACATTCCTGATTTAATCTTTATGAAAGATGAGAACTCCGTAATAATAGAGGCGAATCCGGCGTTCAAAAATTTATTCCCCCCCGAAAAACGCGATAAAATCATCGGCCATACAACAGTTGAAGAATTCCCTGAGGCTCAATCAAAAATTTTTCTCGACGCCGACCGCAAAGCTTTAGAAGCAGGATATAGTGAAGTAAGAGAAGACATTGTTGACTATAAAGGTCAGCACCGCAAATTAATGACCAAAAAAGTTTCTTTCACAGATGAAGTCGGTGATAAATATTTATTAGCGGTGGCGCGTGATCTCACCAAAGAGTTGGATTTCCAGCAAAAACTGCAACTCAGTGAAGAGCGTTTCAACCTTGCCGTAAAAGCCGCGGCAATTGGTTTGTGGGACTGGAATCAAGAAACCCAAAGTTTTTATTTTAATGAAGAATGGTATCTCATATTAGGATATGAGCCCTATGAGCTGCCCGTTCGCTTTAAAACATGGGAATACCTAATTCACCCGGAAGATTTCGAAGACGCATCCAAGCAATTGAATGCTCATTTGAAAGGACAAAACGAGAGTTTTGACATTATAATCCGTATGAAACGAAAAAGCGGAGAATGGGCATGGGTTAATATCCAAGGGCTGGTTTTCGAGCGGGATGAAAAGGGTCAACCTAAAAGGGTCGCAGGCATACAAATTGATGTAACCTATTTAAAATTAAAAGAATTAGAAGCTGAAAAAGCGAAAGAAATTGCCGATCAGGCCAATAGAATGAAAAGCGATTTTGTCGCCAATATGAGTCATGAAATAAGGACTCCGATGAACGGTATTATCGGTATGGCTAATCTTCTTTTAAAATCGTCTTCTCTTGATGATAAAGATCGGAAATATTCAGAAGCCCTTTATAATTCTGCAGAAACATTGCTAGCACTTATTAACGATGTTCTGGATTTCTCTAAAATTGAAGCCGGAAAATTTGATCTCGAATTTTTAGAATTCAATTTGCCAGATTTGCTGCACGAGGTTGTTTTCATGCATACCGTTAAAGCGCAGGAAAAGGCTTTATCTCTTATACTTAATGAAGAATCTGGCCTGCCTACTATTATTAGTTCAGATCCTACCCGCCTAAGGCAAATATTAAATAATCTCATTAATAATGCTCTGAAATTTACAGAAAAAGGGCACGTTATAGTTTCTGTGAGCATTAACACAGAAAAATACGGACAAGACCATTTAGAAATAAACGTTAAAGATACGGGTATCGGTATCCCGTACGAAGTACAAGGCGAAATTTTTAATAAATTTATCCAAGCAAAAAAATCAACGAACAGAGAATATGGCGGCACCGGTCTGGGCCTTGCTATATGTCAGAAGATTGTTGAAAAAATGAGAGGAAATATCCGCTTTTCCTCCGCTCCCGATGAAGGAAGTCATTTCAGCATTTCAGTTCCTATAGAAGTTATACGCGGCGCGCAGAGCATAGAACCCATTAAAGGCCACATTCTTATTCTTGAAAACGAGGCAGAACTGCGGCGAACATTAAAGAATTATATTAAGGAGGCGGGACTGCAGTCTTCTTGCTTTGGTACTATTTCACAAGCAATGGCTGGGATAAAAGATCTTAAAGAGCATAATAAGACATACGATTTAATCATCGTAAATTCACAGCTATCTGAAACCAATGCATTTGTTAGGAAAATTGACAAGGAACAGGCTTACGCTTCTGTACCTAAAATATTACTAATTCCTAGCCACGAAGATATAGCGCTTTCAGCATCTAAAGACTTATATGATGAACTCATACCGATACCGTTTTCTAAACAAAAATTTATAAAAGTCATAGTAAATCTGCTTAACGGCACATCTGAAGATAAAATACAGAAGGAAGAAAAACCAACCAACGTTCCAATGATAAAAATGCCTGATGTACACATACTGCTAGTGGAAGATAGCTTGGTTAACCAGATAGTCACACAAGAAATGTTGAAAGAAATAGACTGTAAAGTTACGACTACAAATAACGGAGTAGAAGCGCTCTGCATACTTGAGGAAAAATCTTTTGATCTGATATTAATGGATTGCAGAATGCCAATAATGGACGGCTTTGAGGCCACAGAAAAAATTCGTGGCAGGGGCATTACTACGCCTATATTGGCTTTAACCGCTGGCGTTCTGGAAGAAGAGCGTGAAAGGGCTTTGCAATACGGAATGGATGATTTTTTAATAAAGCCCATACAACAAAAAGAATTCTATCATAAGATATATAACTGGCTGAATAGTGAAACCACCCAGCGTTCCACTATTAATGAACCTAAAACAATTATGAATAGTGATACAGAATACGACTTATTGGATAAAGATAAATTGCAGGAATTAAAAATAAATTTAGCCGAACGCTTCCCCGGCCTGCTGGACATCTTCCTAACCGAAACTGAAGAGAAAATAGCCCATTTTGAAAAGCTATTCCAGAATGAAGGAAGTATGGACTGGGACACAATGGGAAGAGAAGCGCACACAATAAAATCCAACGGCGCTCAACTCGGTGCAAACGCCATCAAAAAATATGCTGAAGAATTGGAAACTCTCTGTAATAAGGCTTTAAATAACGAAATTCATCGAGATGAAATAGAAGAATTGTTCCATGAAATAAAAAAGGTTTTCTTACTCACCAAACAGGTTATCAGCCTATCCGTAAACTAATTTTCCTTATGCTATTCGATCCATTTTTGTTGCTTGCGGTATATTGTTGACGGGTTAATTTTGAGGCATCTAGCAGCTTCACTTAAATTTCCCCCGCATACGTGAATGGCTCTCTCGATAATAAGCCGTTCATATTCTTCCATGGGCCGTATGTCTTCAGCACCAACAAAAGAGGGGGTAAAGTTTATCAAGTTATCGCCTTTTGCAAGCGCCTTATCATTTGCAGCGCCAGCATTGGAACGCGCCAATATAGATGCCAGCATATCAAATGTTATAATCTCACCCCGGTTCATAACAACCGCTTGTCTGATAACATTTTCCAGCTCGCGTACATTTCCCTGCCAGGAATGAGAGAGCATTAAATCTTGCGCATCTGAAGAAATAGATCGAAACTCCCGCCCTTCTTCCGAAGCATATTTTTGTAAGAAAAAATCAGCCAAGGTACAGACATCTTCCCCTCTTTGCCTTAGGGGCGGCATATGAACGGGGATTACATTTAATCTGTAATACAGATCCTCTCTTAAATTACCTGTTTGTATATTATCCAATGGATTGATATTTGTCGCAGATATAAAACGCACATTCACTTCAATCTCTTTTGACCCACCGACGGGCGTGAATTTTCCTGTTTGTATAAAGCGCAGCAATTTAGGCTGCAAATCTATTGGCATTTCCCCCAGCTCATCTAAGAACAGCGTACTCATATGGGCTCTTTCCGCTATCCCTATCCTTGTATCGGTGGCTCCTGTAAACGCGCCTTTAACATGACCGAAAATTTCGCTTTCGAGCAGGTTATGTGGTATTGCTGCACAATTTATGACAGCCATCTGCCTGTCTGATCGTTTACTCAAATTATGAACTGCCAATGCTGCCAATTCTTTCCCTGTGCCGCTCTCGCCTGTAATAAATACCGGCGCATTGCTTAAGGCGGCATTTTCAAGAATTTGATATACGGTCTGCATTTCAGGGCTCGCGCCAATAAAACTCTCGAAATTGGTTTTGGCAATTTTTTGGTAGGCTTGGGCTATATTTTCCAGCTGCTTTTTTTCCAGCACATTTTTTAAACTGATATTTAGCCGCTCCGGATTAAGCGGCTTTGCCACAAAATCATCGGCGCCAATTTGCATAGCTTCAACCGCAGTATTTATGGATGTTTCTCCGGTAATGATTAAAACGCCGCCGCGCCAATCACGCTCTCGCAATTTTTTGAGAATATCTAGGCCGGTCATATCAGGCAAACGAATATCTAAAAGCACGGCATCAGGTTTGAATTCTTCAAAAGCAGCCATGCCTTCGGCGCCGGTATAGGCAAAATTGATATTATATTGCCCATTATCAATATACGCAGCAATAGTCTGCGCCATAGCCTTGCTATCTTCGATAATTAAAATTTTCTTCTTCATGGTACCCTGACGCAATATGCAATAAATAGCTAGAAAAACTATATTATTATTGCATATTGCCACA
>CAXBAL010000030.1:0-13082 GCA_963973475.1 uncultured Micavibrio sp. | reverse complement strand
TTTTCTGCCGCCCGCACCAAAGCCATAGCCTTATTCAGAGTCTCTTCATATTCGGATTTCGGAATGCTATCGGCCACCACGCCCGCACCGGATTGCACATACATTTTGCCATCTTTTACCAATGCCGTGCGCAAGGCAATACACGTATCCATTGTACCGTTACCCGATATATACCCAATGCAGCCGCCATAATAGGAACGGCGATTTTTCTCCAGCTCGTCAATAATCTCCATCGCGCGAATTTTCGGCGCGCCGCTCACCGTTCCGGCTGGAAAGCCCGAGAACAGCGCATCAAACATATCCAAATCACTGTGCAGTATGCCTGTCACGTTCGATACGATATGCATGACATGCGAATAATATTCGACAATAAACTGATCGGTTACATTAACGGTGCCGATTTCGGCCACGCGGCCCACATCATTGCGCCCCAGATCCAGTAGCATCAAATGTTCCGCGCGCTCTTTGGGGTCGGAGAGCAAATCCTCGGCCAGCGCCTTGTCTTCAGCGGCGTCCTTACCGCGCTTTCGGGTGCCTGCGATGGGGCGAATAGTGACGGTATCATCACGCACCCGCACCAGTATTTCGGGGCTGGAGCCGACGAGAGCGAAATCCTCGAACTGGAAATGGAACAGGAAGGGGGAGGGGTTTAGGCGACGCAGGCTGCGGTATAGCTCGAATGCCGGCAAATCAAAATCAACGCTGAGGCGCTGCGATGGTACGACCTGAAAAATCTCTCCGGCGCGAATATATTCCACGGCCTTATCGACCATGGCGCAATATTCGTCTTCCGTTGTGTTGGAGCTAACAGAAAGCGGCGTGGTAAGGGCGGTGGTCTTGTCCTCTATCTCCAAGCCCATGCGTAGTTTAGAAATCAGCCCCTGCAACTTACCACATGCGCTATTATAAACGCCCTTGGCGTCCGTGCCGTTACTATTAGCGGCATAGTCATAAACCGGCACGACCAGACACATCATATTTTTCACATTATCAAAGATCACCAGAGCCGTCGGGCGCATCATGATGCTGTCGGGGATATTCAACGTATCGGGATTATTATCCGGCACGTCTTCGGCAAGGCGAACCATATCGTATCCCATAAAGCCGAAAATACCTGACACGGCCATTGGTGGGACATCCGCGGGCTCGACATCAATATGACAGCTTTCTACGAGCTTTTTCAGCGAATCTAACGGGGCATCGCTATCTTGCTTAATCCAGTCCGCACCAGCTTTTTTTGTGCTGATCTGACCTTTATCAAAGGACCACAGTAAGTCCGGATCAAACCCGATAATGGAATAGCGGCCCAGAACATTTCCGCCCTCGACCGATTCCAGCAAGAATGTGTTCTTATTTTCTTGCGTACATAATTTGTAATAAGCCGATACAGGCGTGACCAAATCTGCCGGAATCCAGCAATGCACAATCTGTGATTTCCCATCTGCAAAATGCGCTGAGAAATCCTGTAAGCTTGGTTGGAATTTTGTTTTCATTGGGCTTATTTGCTAGATCACATGTTGTTTTCGCTTGGGCCATAGAGACGCTTGATAACCTCTTCATTTACCTTCACATTCATGTCGCTGATTTTGTTTTCATAGAACATGGAAATAGTTTCATCGGCCGCGTCCTGCGCTATAGCGCTTTGCAAGGCTTCCAGCTCTTCTGCATTTATGTTGGCAATTTCCGGGTAATCAAAACGTGTGACCTTACCGATAGCAAGGCCGTTTTCGATATTAAACACCATCAATTTATCGAGGCCAGCATTAAAGATCTCGGCTGTACCGGGCTGTGTCATGGGGGATTTAATCTCGTCATTGCGTTTCAGATTTTTTGCCGTAAGTAAGGCTTTGTCCTGCTCGTCTGCTATAGTTTGCAGTGCGCGGCCTTCTGTTTTTGCGCTCATCAGCAGCTCGTTCACAAATTCTGTATTGCTGACGCGTTTCTGGTCGTTGATCCATTTTTCGCGAATGTCATCCTTGACCTCTTCAAATGGTGTATAGGATTTCTCTGTAATCTTATCAACATGCACAATAGCGGTGCGGCCATCTGTGAATTCCGTCACGGGTGCGCTTTCCCCTTCGAAGGATTCAAACGCAAGCTGGGTCACCAATGGCGCATCTTCGCCAAACTGATCCAGCGGGTGAGGGGAGCTGGCCATGGCGCCCAATGTCGTGATGCCTTTGATGCTGATGGTTTGCATCGGGTAATCTTTTTTGACCTCATCTAACGAAGCGCCGCCCGCTAACATGTCATCAATTTCACCGGCGACCGCATATTTCTGATCGGCGAATTCATTTTGCAAAATATCATTGCGGATATTTTCTTTGACGCTCTCGAATGGTTTGACATGGGGCTCTTTGATACTTTTAAGAACCAAAACATGCCATCCAAGCGGACTTTCAACCGGGCCAAATACTTCGCCTGTGTTTTCGCTGGCAAATACTTCGTCCGAAATGCCCTCAATCAAACCGTCTTCCTGAAAGGTTTGCTCTCCCAAATAGGCATCTTCATTGCCAGTGATTTCACTGACCGCGGCTTTAATCGCACTGCCGTCTTGAACGGCATCGGTAACTTTTTGTGCTTCGCTTTCGGATTCGAATATGGCTTGTTCCAGAACACGCTCTTCCGGAATGGTAAAGCTCGCAATTTCATCTTCATAAATGCCGCGCACTTGATCTTCTGTAATCTCAATGCTGGATTTCAGCGCGCTGTCTTCAATAATCCCCACGGTAATATCGCGGTTTTCCGATATAGCGTAACTTTCCTTCGTTGCTTCATACATTTCCTGAAGCTGTTCATCGCTTGGTTGTTCAATATCATCGTAATCACTATGTAAAAATGTAACAAACTCAACATTACGACTTTCATTCTGGAATTGGAACATATCCTGCGCCAGACGATCGGACGCGCCTATATATTGGTTTTGCAAAGCTTGAGCAAGAATGCCGACAGTGCCTTCTGCCGGTACTGTTCTCACAAATTCCGGCTCGGTAAAGCCTTGTTGTTGCAAAATCATCTCGAAGGCCTGCTGCTTATCTTGTGCATCGCCGATTTGCGGGGAGATCATCGCATTAATTTGCTTTGCAATGGTCTCACGCCCGATGCGCACGCCATAATCCTGTCCGATCTGCTGGAACGCATGCATGCGGATTTCAGAGCCCAAGATGCGGTCCATATAGCCCATTTGGTAAGCTTGTTGGGGCGGCATATTCATGCGCGCCAAAGTGCGGCGTACCGAACGGTCAAACGAGGCTATAGATATTGTTTTGTTTCCAACTTTTGCCACATCGGACTGGCTAACGCCCCCGCGGAAGAAGCCGCCGACATCGGTCAAAACCAAACCTCCCGCTGCTAAAATCAATAGCGCGAAGAAAAACAGTTTGATAACTTTCGAGCCTTTGCCACTGTGCATTGCCTGCATAACCATGATGGGATTTCCTAATTTTTGTTTATTAAAATCGGCACCACTATAAGATGCTCTGGATAATCGGGCAACATGCATTGCAATCCTATGCACAAAAGTTGTACCAAAGTAATACCGATAAAACACTTTCAAGCACTCCAGGGGAAATAAACGACCATGAAAAAGCTGATCGCAGGCAACTGGAAAATGAATTGCTCGCTCGAGGATGCAAAAATTCTTATCGCCGATATTATTAACGGTATTCATGTGCATGAGCACCTACTGAAAAATTGTGAATTTCTTGTTTGCCCCTCTTATATATATATGCCGACAATAAGACACGCGGTTCATGGCCACGGGCTTTTGAGCTTTGGCGCGCAGGATTGCTCTGATCAGGATAATGGCGCTTTTACAGGCGATATCTCGGCCTCCATGCTAAAGGAATCCGGTTGCCAATACGTAATAGTCGGCCATTCCGAGAGGCGCCAGTTTCATAAAGAAAGCAACGCATGTATCCAAGTAAAAGCCGCCAAAGTGCTCGCAAATGATATGTGTGCTATGATCTGTATAGGAGAAACAGAAGGTGAGCGCGAGTCTGGCAAAGCATTAGAAGTCGTTCTATCCCAGCTTGAAGCCTGCCTGCCGGAAGGGGCCAACGACCGCAATGTCGTTATAGCTTATGAACCCGTATGGGCGATCGGAACAGGTAAGGTTGCGACCAGCGCCGATATCGCGGAAATACACACGGCGATTCGTGAAAAGTTAAAAGAAAAGCTTGCAGATGGCGCAAATATTCGTATTTTGTATGGCGGTTCGGTAAAACCTGAAAATGCGGGCGATATATTGAATATCCCTGATGTGAACGGCGCCTTGATTGGCGGAGCAAGTTTACAGGCACGTAGCTTTTTGGGAATTGCCGAAGCGATATAAATTTAAAGACAGAAAAAGATAAATCATGGATTCAGTCGTATTAGTCATACATTTGTTTTTGGCCCTTGGCATTATCGGCCTTGTGTTGATGCAGCGCTCCGAAGGGGGCGGGCTTGGTATTGGCGGCGGCGGTGGTGGCGGCGGTGGAGCCGGTAATTTTGCCTCTCCGCGCGGTACGGCGAATTTCCTCTCCCGTATGACGGCCATTTGCGCTGCTGCGTTTTTTACGACAAGCTTGATTTTGGGTATTCTGGCCGGCGCGCAAACCAGCGCGAATAAGGGCATTATGAATGTTCTGGACGATCAGCCGGCAGCCATTGAATCCAGCGCCGAAGAGGGCGTAGCACCGCTTGAGCCAAACGCAGAATCCTTTGTGACGCCAGAGGAGTTGGAAAACCAAAGTGAGAATGCTGACGCTGTGCAATCCGGCGCGGAAACGAATGATGACGAACTTCCCTCAGCACCAATTGCCGAGTAACTTCTAAGAAAAAATAAAAAAGCATGACACGGTTTATATTTATTACAGGCGGCGTGGTTTCCTCATTGGGAAAGGGCCTCGGCTCCGCTGCGCTTGGGGCATTATTACAGGCGCGGGGCTATAGTGTCCGCTTGTGTAAACTGGATCCGTACCTGAATGTCGATCCCGGCACAATGAGCCCGTTCCAGCACGGCGAGGTTTATGTCACCGAAGATGGCGCCGAAACCGATCTTGATCTTGGCCATTACGAACGCTTCACAGGCGTTCCCGCCCGTATCACGGATAACATCACCACGGGGCGTATTTATACCAATGTGCTGCAAAAAGAACGCCGCGGCGATTATCTGGGCGCAACCATTCAGGTCATTCCTCACATTACCAACGAGATCAAAGATTTCATTGCCGAAAAAGACGGGACGGCAGAATTCGTTCTTTGTGAAATTGGCGGCACAGTCGGCGATATCGAGAGCTTGCCGTTCCTTGAGGCCATTCGCCAGTTCGGCAACGAAGTCGGTGAGAAACGCGCGCTCTTCATCCATGTTACCTTGTTGCCCTATATTCCGGCAGCTGGCGAGTTGAAAACCAAACCGACGCAGCATTCTGTTAAAGAGCTGATGAGCTACGGGATACGTCCGCAAATCTTGCTTTGCCGCGCTGATCGTCCGATTGATGAAGAAGAGCGCCGCAAGATCGGCCTGTTCTGTAATATGCCGGTGGAAAACGTCATTCCCGCACTTGATGTCCCTACTATCTACGAAGTGCCTTTGACCTATCATGCCGAGGGGCTTGATAGGCAGGTGATGAAAGTATTCGGCATCGAAGACGTGCCTGAGCTTGATCTGTCTACGTGGGAGCGCATCGTGCGCCGCGTGAAAAACCCCGAGAGCGAAGTTAAAATCGCTATCGTCGGCAAATACACCAATCTGGCCGACAGCTATAAATCACTGAACGAAGCCCTGATTCATGGCGGTATCGCCAATAAGGTGAAGGTCGAGCTTCACTTTATTGAATCCTCGGTTTTCGAGACCGATAATCCCGAAGACCACCTTCAAGGCGTGCACGGCATTTTGGTGCCGGGCGGCTTTGGTGAGCGCGGCGCGGAAGGTAAAATCAACGCCGTGAAATATGCGCGTGAGAAGAAAATTCCGTTTTTCGGCATCTGTTTCGGCCTACAAATGGCTATATTGGACGCCGCACGTAACCTTTGCGGCATTGAAGATGCGACCTCGTCCGAATTCGAAGGCGGCGGCGAGCATTTGATCGGTATAATGACCGAATGGGAAAAAGAGAATAAAAAAGAAAAACGCGGCGAAGATGCCGATTTGGGCGGCACAATGCGCCTTGGTGCCTATCCGGCCAAACTAAAAGAAGGCTCGAAAGTTGCCGAAATCTATGGCGGCACCGATATTTCCGAGCGCCACCGTCACCGCTACGAAGTCAATATCACCTACCGTGACCAGTTGGAAAAATCCGGCATGATCTTCTCCGGCCTATCGCCGGACGGCAAACTGCCCGAAATTTGCGAACGCGAAGATCACCCTTGGTTCATTGGCGTGCAATACCATCCCGAATTAAAATCCAAACCCTTCGACCCGCACCCGCTCTTCGTGTCCTTCATCAAGGCAGCGTTGGAGCAGAGCCGTTTGGTTTAAAGTCACATAAATTTGACATATTGCCCATTGAGGGTTAGTTTATGTGATAATTTTTAGCATAAAGGGGAAGTCCATGAACAAAAAAGATAGAATATCCAAGCTATTGTTAGGGGCGGCTGAAAAAAGCGATCCCGTTCTTCTTGCGGAATGGGCTGTCGCGACAACAGCTGGGGTCCTCGCCCTTGCTGGAAGTGGTACTGGCGCGTATTCACCGGATATTTTCTTTGATGTTGCTTATGGAACCTATGGTGTTGCTCTGGCAACGGTTGCTTTAAGCGCCGGTGCATACGAAGTCGGCAATCTTTTAAAAGCGAAGAGTGCAAACTCACAAATAAATAAACCGACAATAGAAGTTATTGGTTTTGATTGATTTCTGTTCTTAAGCTCTTTTTGTGCAAACTGCGATAGACATTATTCCAATTCGCGCAATATCCTGTTAAAACAATTGCACATGCTACAAAACAGGAATGACCATGAATAAAAAAGTTAAAGTCGGACAGTTAGAAATCGCCAATGACAAGCCCTTCACACTGATTGCGGGGCCGTGCCAGATGGAGAGCCGCGATCATGCGTTCGAGATGTGCGGCGCGCTCAGCAATCTTGCACATAAGCTCGGCATTCCCTTTATTTATAAAAGCTCGTTCGACAAAGCCAACCGCACCAGCCTGTTCGGTAAGCGCGGCCTTGGGCTTGATAAATCCTTGAGCATCTTTATTGACCTTAAAAAAGAATTCGGCGTGCCGATGCTGACCGATATACACAACGAAGCGCAATGCGTGGAAGTCGCCAAATACGTCGACATCCTGCAAATTCCGGCCTTTCTGTGCCGCCAGACAGATTTGCTGATCGCCGCCGCCAAAACGGGCGCGGTTATTAATGTGAAAAAAGGGCAATTCCTTGCGCCGTGGGACATGGCGAATGTTGCAAAAAAAATCTCCGAGAGCGGGAACGATAATATCCTGCTGACCGAGCGCGGCGCGAGTTTTGGCTATAACACGCTGGTCTCCGATATGCGCAGCCTGCCTATCATGGCAAAAACAGGTTATCCTGTGATTTTTGATGCCACCCATTCCGTGCAGCAGCCGGGCGGGCAGGGCACTTCATCGGGCGGTGATCGTGAAATGGTGCCCGTTCTGGCGCGCGCCGCGCTGGCTGTCGGTGTGGCCGGACTGTTCATGGAAGTCCATCAAGACCCCGATAACGCGCCATCCGATGGGCCGAACATGGTCAAGTTGGCGGAATTGCCGCAAATACTGGAAAAATTAATGGCGATTGATACCGTCGTTAAAGGCGGATTTAATAAGCTGATTTCTTAAATCAGAAAGGGGAAGGGGAATCGCAACTGTAACCGATGTCTCGTGCCGTTTCTGCACAACCCGTTGTTAGCATGCTTTGTTTATTTGCTTCGATAAGTTGTAGAATATTGCTCATAATGGCTCCCCGTGGATAAAATTGTGCGACCTTTCCTGATAATATCTTAAAAAACTTTAGGTTTCGTTAACACCCTATCCATAAGGCTGCTTTTTTGATCTTTTCTTTTTAGTGTGTGCACGTTAAAAGAAACGCACGAATTCAAAGCCACAAAACAGAGGAATCATAACCATGACCGCCATCATTGATATTCACGCAAGACAAATTCTGGACAGCCGCGGTAATCCAACCGTCGAGGTTGATGTGCACCTTGAGAGCGGCGCCATGGGCCGTGCCGCTGTGCCCTCGGGCGCTTCCACCGGAGCCTATGAGGCCGTGGAGCTTCGCGATGGCGACAAATCCCAATACTTAGGCAAGGGCGTACAAAAGGCCGTTGATGCCGTAAATATTGACATTTACGAAGCGCTATGCGGCCTTGACGCCGAGGAGCAGCTCTATATCGACCAGACCATGATCGCGCTGGATGGCACTGAAAACAAAGCCAAACTTGGCGCCAACGCTATTCTTGGCGTTTCCATGGCTGTTGCCAAAGCGATGGCGTCCGAGCTTGATATGCCGCTCTACCGCTATATCGGCGGCACTTTCGCTCACCAACTTCCAACGCCGATGATGAATATTATCAATGGCGGCGCGCACGCCGATAATCCCGTTGATTTTCAGGAATTTATGATCATGCCGATCGGGATGGATAATTACACCGATGGCTTGCGAGCGGGCGCCGAAGTCTTCCACGCGCTGAAAAAACAACTCTCCGATGCTGGTCTGAATACCAATGTTGGTGATGAAGGCGGCTTCGCGCCTGCCGTGAAATCTGCCGATGATGCGCTGGGCTATATCATGAAATCCATCGAAGTTGCCGGATACAAGCCAGGCGAAGATATTGTGATCGCGCTCGATTGCGCCGCCAGCGAGTTTTACAAAGACGGTAAATATGTGCTCGAAGGCACCGGCCAGACGCTGGACAGCGCAGGCATGGTCAAACTCTACGAAGACCTTTGCGCACGCTATCCGATTGTCTCAATCGAAGACGGTCTTGATGAAGATGACTGGCAGGGCTGGAGCGCACTTACCGCTTCCCTTGGCGATAAAGTCCAACTGGTAGGCGATGACCTCTACGTCACCAACGCCAAACGCCTCGCTCGCGGTATCAGCGAAAAGGCCGGAAATGCCGTACTTGTGAAGGTCAACCAGATCGGCACGCTCTCCGAAACGCTAGAGACCATCGAAATGGCGAAAAAGGCAGGCTTCGGTATCGTGCTCTCCCACCGCTCCGGCGAGACGGAAGATGCCACCATCGCCGATTTGGCCGTGGCCACCAATGCGGGCCAGATCAAAACAGGCTCGCTTTCACGCTCCGACCGCATGGCGAAATACAATCAGCTCCTGCGCATTGAAGAAGAGCTTGGACCCGTTGCACAATATGCAGGGGCTTCGTTCTTGCGCGGCGGATGTACTTATGGGGCCTCTATCAAAAAGGCTGCGTAAGAAATATTATTGATAAATTTTGTAAGAAGGGCATATTCATTCTATGCCCTTTTTGCATTTGAAAAAGCTGAAAACCACGCCCCGCCAAGCGCGCATTTATCTATTCTTTGCGCTGCTCCTGATTGCCGCGCCAACGATCATGTATAAATTGTGGCCGTCACAGGCGGGCAATGTTCTGGTAGCATCAGGCGTGATGCAGGGCGAGCCGTTCGAAAAAACGGTGATCTATTTACGGTCCCATCACGGTTACGGCGCGGATGGTTTTATTCTGAACAAAAAACTATCAGTAGAGGGTGCCCAAATACTGCAAACCCGCTTCCCGCTGGCGCGTCAATTCTACTATGGCGGGCCTGTCGGAGTGGGGGAGGTCGTCACGTTGCTCATTCCCGATGAAACCGAGCAAAATGGCTTTCGCCTTATAAATGCCGACACATTGCAAGACCGCGATATGAGCGCCTATAACGATATCGTAACCAATCCCGAAACCATGGACGGGGTTCGTATATTCTCGGGCTATGCTGGATGGTCTTCGCTTCAGTTGAACCGCGAAATAGTGCGCGGGGCGTGGAATGTTATTTCATTTGATCCGGTTTACTTGCGTGATGAGGATCGGCAAACTATCTGGAACACCGCGATAGACAAAGTTCTGGATGAAAAAAAAGATTCTATTGACGTTTTGTGAAAAGTATCAATGTTTTGAATCCTTTAGCTGTTTTTGTTCTCATTGTGTTCTCATTAAGTCATTGACTCTAAACAATTTTTTCAATTGACGCGGGCGAATCATCTGTGATTCACTAGGGGTATGAACAACACGCATCCTTATCTTTCGAACAAGCACACCGTCTTTCTAATGCTGGGTGTTTTTCTCTGTGCGTATTTCATGTATCACAGTTTTCAGGGTAGCCGCTCTTATCCGACGCTCGTATCGCTCGATAAGTCGATTGAGGCCGTGCAGGCCGATCTGGATACCACAATCGCACAGCGTCAAAAGCTAGAACGCCAAGTGGTTATGATGCGTCCGGGCAGCGTAAATTCCGATCTGCTCGAGGAGCGCGTGCGCGTTGTGCTCGGTTATAAATCTCCCAATGAATTTGTTATTCTGAACCAATAGGTTTTACAGGATTTGCTAATGTAATTACATGGCAAGAGTGCTGGATTTCCAGTGCTTTTGGTGTGTTGCGGCGCAGCATGCAAAGTCATATTTACACTGGAAAACCCTTGGAAAATGCGCTAACACATACCCTTGGCTTCATAAGCAGTTTGCAAGGAGAATTCTTTCGTGGCATCCGCAGGTAAAAACAACAAAGACAAACCCAAATTGAAAACCGTATCCAATTCTAATCCGTCGCCTTCGCCGGAGGAAATGGTTAAGCTATACCGCGAAATGTTGCTGATGCGCCGTTTCGAGGAAAAGGCTGGGCAGCTCTACGGTATGGGTTTGATCGGTGGTTTCTGTCACCTTTATATTGGTCAGGAAGCTGTTGTAACGGGCATTACCTCCGTGCAGGAAGAGCAAGACAGCGTTGTCACGGCCTACCGCGATCACGCGCATATGTTGGCATGTGGTATGGATCCGAAAGGCGTCATGGCCGAGCTGACGGGGCGTAGCGGTGGATATTCTGCCGGTAAGGGTGGCTCGATGCATATGTTCTCAAAGGAAAAGAGATTTTACGGCGGTCACGGTATTGTCGGCGGGCAAATTCCCATCGGCGCAGGCCTCGCCTTTACGCATAAGTATAACGAAGACGGCGGTGTTGCTGTTGCCTATATGGGTGCCGGTGCGTCCAATCAGGGGCAGGTTGCCGAGACCTACAATATGGCTGCGCTCTGGAAATTGCCTGTTTTATTCGTCATTGAAAACAACCAATATGGTATGGGAACGTCCGTGAAACGTTCCTCTGCGGGTGAACTATACCGCCGCGGCGAAGGTTACGGCATTCCGGGTGAACAGGTTGATGGCATGGACGTCTTCAAGGTGCAGGCCGCCGCGCGTCAGGCGCTGGATTATGTGCGCTCCGGTAATGGCCCTTATATTCTGGAGGTTATGACCTACCGCTACCGTGGTCATTCTATGTCCGACCCTGCGAAATATCGCACAAAGGACGAGCTGCAATCTATGAAAGACGACCGCGACCCGATTTCCACATTAAAGAATATGATGCAGGAAGCGGGTATTGACGAGACCGAAATCAAAGAGATCGATAAGGAAATTAAAGCCACTGTTAATGACTCTGCTCAGTTCGCCCAAGAAAGCCCCGAGCCTGATCCGGCAGAGCTTTGGACAGATGTTCTCATCGAGGTTAAAGAGTAATTCGCATGCTTAAATTTGCGTCCATATTTTTTGCTGTAATCGTGCTTTTCTGCGCTTCATTTTCTGCGCACGCTGACGATTGGGCGGCTAAGGAAAGCGCAGCGGCGAAGGAACTTTATATCCCCGAGATCAAGCTGGTTAGTCCTGATATGGTTTCTGGCGAAGCAACAAATAGTCTACGTCGCTCGAACGTGGTGCTGGCCTATGTCGAGGCCACGGTTAATCCCGGCAAATATACCTGCACTGCTCTAAACAAAGCCGCGTTAAAAGAGGCCGCAAAGGGCGTGGCCGAGGCGCTCGGCAAATTGTCCGATGCGGCGATCTCGAAGATCGGTCTGCGCTATGTCCTTCTATGCGGCGAAGCCAAGGCGGGCGGGCGCATGATCGGCGGTATCCCCGTGCCGCCGCTCAAGACGCTGATGCTCTCTATGGGCGGCAATGATCCGGCCTATCAGAGCCATATCTTCTTCCACGAGCTTTTTCACTACATGGAATTCATACAAAACCGCAGCACAAACGATCCCAGCTGGAATGCAAAATTCAAAGGCTACGGAAGTGCCGATAGCGCATGGAAGCTTGGCAGCGGCGCAAGCGGTTTCGTTAGCGCCTACGCCCAATTTTCCCCCGAAGAAGATCGCGCGGAGGTTTTCGCGCATCTCATGAGCGCACCCGCAACGTTGCGTCGCTACGCCGATAGCCGCAATGATGCGGTCTTGTATAAAAAAATATCCTATATCAAAGACATGGCCACCAGCCGCTTTGACATAGATGTACAAAATTAATATCAGGTTTGACTATCAGGAGTGATGACACCATGCCGACACCAATTCTAATGCCCGCCCTTTCGCCGACCATGACCGAAGGCAATCTAGCCAAATGGCTGAAATCCGAAGGCGATAAGGTCGAGCCGGGCGATGTCATCGCAGAGATCGAAACCGACAAGGCCACGATGGAAGTCGAAGCCGTGGACGAGGGCATAATCGGTAAAATCCTGATCGCCGAAGGTACCGAAGGCGTGGCCGTAAACACTGCGATTGCCATGCTGCTGGAAGAGGGCGAGAGCGCCGATGATATCTCGGATGCAGACACGCAAGCACCTACCGCCCCTAAAGCCGCTGCGAGCGAAGAGGAATCTGAAGATGCTTCCGCTGCCACCGCAACTGCCCAGCAACATGAAGGCAAGGCTATCACAAACCGTGACATCCTCTACGCCCAAGGCAAAGTCCTCGAGCCGCCTCCATTCGATGAGGCCGCCTTCGCACAAGACACCTACACCTCCACTGTTCGCGAAGCGCTGCGCGATGCCATGGCTGAAGAAATGCGCGCGGATGAGCGCGTCTATCTGATGGGCGAGGAAGTCGCCGAATATCAGGGCTCCTATAAAGTATCCCA
>CAXBAL010000029.1:0-13132 GCA_963973475.1 uncultured Micavibrio sp. | reverse complement strand
CGCGCCCGCCGCCGACAAGGACGGCAGGGATATCCCGCGTCCTGCGGCAAGAGCGGACATGAGCATTTTCCAGCCCTTCCCGATTTGCTCCTCCCCGCCAATAATATTATCAAAGGGGATAAAGACGTCCTTACCCCAGTTCGGGCCGTTCTGGAACATCTGGCCGGATGGAATATGACGGTCGCCTATCGTAATTCCCTCTAAGTCCGTGGGGACGAGCGCGACCGTTATGCCGCGCTCCTCTACTTCGCCGAGGTGATGGTCGGGGTCGTAAAGTTTGAAGGCCAAACCCAGCACGGTGGCAACAGGTCCGAGTGTAATATAGCGTTTATGCCAGTTGAGGCGTATGCCGAGCGTTTTCTTGCCCTTATATTCACCTTCGCATACCACGCCGCTATCTACCATGGCGGCGGCGTCCGATCCGGCCTCTTCACTGGTCAGGCCAAAACAAGGAACTTCCTCGCCTTTGGCCAGTCGCGGTAGCCAATAATCGCGCTGTTCTTTTGTACCGAATTTCATGAGAAGTTCACCGGGACCAAGCGAATTCGGCACCATAACGGTAACTGAGGCCACAAGGGAACGGCTGGCAATTTTGCGGACAACTTCGGAATTGGCATAGGCGGAAAAATCCAGCCCGCCATATTCTTCCGGTATTATCATTGAGAAAAAACGTTTTTCCCGTAGGAATGTCCAGACTTCTTCCGGTAAATCACAAAGCTCGTTATTAATTTGCCATTCATCCAGCATGGCGCAAAGCTCTTCCACAGGGCCGTCAAGAAACTCCTGCTCCCTAGGGGAGAGTTTGGCAGTTTCAATTTTACTGAGTTGATCCCAATCGGGGTTGCCGGAAAATAGTTCGGCATCCCACCAGATATCGCCAGCCTCCAATGCCTCGGATTCCGTTGCAGAAAGGCCGGGCATCACCTTTTGCCCCCATTTATATATTGGGGCCGTCAGGTATTTTTTTCTTATATTTCTTAAAGCGCTCATTGATTGCCGCTCACTTTCTCTCCGGATCGCGATTGGTTGGCTTGCCTCACCACATGCAAATTGGTTTTCTTCCATGTTTGAAGCCGCGGTAAGTCCTACGGATAATGACTAGAAGCGTTCCATTTTTTTCAAAATTTGATATTACAAAATACTTGTTTCTTTATTGTGAGCATAGAGTTGCGCGAGCGCCGAGGAAGCAAGGCGCGGCTGCAAATCACTCGCCCGGCTGGTCAATATTATCGGAACGCGCGCCCCGACAACTACGCCTGCTGCGTTATAACCCGATAAAAACTTCATTTGTTTATAGAGCATATTGCCCGATTCCAAATCCGGCACGATCAAAATATCGGCATCGCCCGCAACTTCGGATTTGATATGTTTGGCTTTGGCGGCGTCTTTGGAAATGGCATTATCAAACGCCAAGGGGCCATCCACAATGCCTCCGGTTATTATTCCCCGCTCTGCCATTTTTGAAAGCGCGGCCGCTTCGATGGTGGATTGAATATTTTCCGTGATTTGTTCTGTGGCCGATAAAATTGCCACTTTGGGCGTGCCAAAGCCGCAAGCGCGAAAAAGGTCAATGGCGTTTTGTACAATATCGCGTTTTTGCTTTAGGGTCGGTTGAATGTTAACTGCGGCATCACTAAGCCATAAAGGTTTGGGGTAATTCTCGTTCGGCACATCCATCACGAAAACATGACTAATCTGCCGTAAAGTCCGAAGGCCATTTTCTTTTTTCACAACCGCGTGCAGCAATTCATCTGTATGAATATATCCTTTCATCAAGGCGTCTACTTTGCCTTCGCGGGCTAGGTCAACAGCCTTTTGCGCGGCTTCGTGACTGTGCTTGGTGGAAATAATTTCAAATGCGCTAATATCGAGCCCGGCTTCTTCTGCCACTTTGCGCATTTCATCTTCGTCGCCGATCAGAATAGGGTCGATGAATTTTTTCTTTGCCGTTTCTATCGCGCCTTCCAATGAATTTTTATCTACTGGATTTACAACGGCTGTTTTCAAAGGCTCTAAATGATCTTTGCTTTTTGAAATCAGTTCTTCATAAAAGGGTATGTTTTTCCGTTTAGTCGAAGCGGAATTTTTAGACTGTCTTGTCACGTGAAGTATCCTTCCTGACACAAGTATATTGAACTTCATAGTGTTTTGTTCGAAGGAACCAACACTCAAGCTACATAAATGTTCCTATTTATTCTTCGTCTGTCATGCGGGATTGAAGCTGTGCGTACCAGCGTGATCCAATCCAGAGCGAGGCCAGCATATAGGGAAGACCGCCAGCAACCCACATGATTAACCCGGCCAGTTGCTGGTGGGCGAGGGCGCGATCTACGCCATAAAGCGGCGCGTCGGCAAAGGTAAGAAGCGCGCCTAGAAAGCCTGTATGCACGAGCGTAAACAAGACGGCGAGGAGTGCCCATGGCGCACGTATTCTGCTGCTTTTCAAAGCTGCCCACCAAAATAATCCCGCGCTTAGTATAAAGCAGGCATGTTCAATAATATGCCACCACGGATTGTCCAGCGCCAAAACGTAATAATAGGGCACATGCCAGAACCAGATAAAGGCGCCATGGATATAGGCGCAGACCATCGGGTATTGCGTCAGGCGCAGCGCGGCATTCCAGAGCGGAGCGAACGCGCGCCCAGTTCCGGCCATCAATTGCGGTAGTGGGCGGGCGATGACCCAGATAGGCGCGATAATGGTCATGAACAGCATATGCTGGGTCATATGTGCGGCTTCATTGGTTTCTGCCCATTCATCCAGCGGGCCGAGTACCGCGAGGGTGCACAGGATTAATCCCAGATGAAAGAGAACGGCTAGGGATGTCTTTGGGCGGCTGCGCCATGCTCCGGCCAGATAGACCGCCCAGAACGCGACAAGCGTGAGCACGCTGGTGAGCGCCGCCCAGCGGTCCTGCCCGTCACTGGTGATAGGATCATGGGCGAGGGCGGCGGGCGCGCCGATAAGAAGGAAAAGGGCTGTGATAAAAATTACAGGCATGGCGGTAGCATCAATGTCGGGATGCCCCCTGCAAGCGTGGCAATAGCGGCGCAGAGGTAAACCGCCCCAGAAACGCGCAGGATAAAGCACGCCTGTGTTTCATTGTCTTCTGGCGGCGGGGAGCGCCAGCAGCGGATACCGAGCCATAGCAGCAGCGCGGCCACAATCAAGGTAAAGCCCAACAGCGCAATATTCAGCCATGAATGCGCCCCCATCGTTTCCGGCGCGGGCGCAGCCATGCAGCCGAGCGATAAACCTGCATAAATAAGCACCAGCCAGAGCGCCCAGATCATAAATCCCATAACCAGATGCAGTGGATGCGTTAGCGGCAGCATTTTTAATGTCATGACAGCCCCCATCCCATCGGCAACAGCACGAACGCTGCAAAAGATGCCCAGAAAATGCCCAGCGTAAACATCCAGAACAGGCGCAGCACAAATGGCTCGTTCGGGTAGATGGCGCTGACATAGCCGAGGCGGACACGCAAGGCTTGTAGCGCGCTTAATGTCGTGGCAAGGGCGCTATGGATCAGGATGTAGATAAACATCACCGCCATGACGGAATCATGGGCGGTTTCTTTTGGTGTTAAATTTGCATTCCATACAACCCAGATCAGGGCAAGCACGGACGTTAATCCCAGCAGGGCGGTTATCCATGAGAAGCTTTGCAGGTTTCTATCTTGCCCGTTTTTCAAGCCTTTTAGCGCCTTTAGGAAGACCAGCACTGCGAGCGTTAAAACGCCGCCGCTCGCCAGCATCGGCCAGAACGCAATCGGGCTTTGCGGCGGCAGTGACCAGTTCGGCGCAACCGTCCATAAATACAGCCAGCCAAACAGCAACGAGAGAAAAAACGTACCATTGGCCAGCAGGAAAGCGCCCATGCCCCAACGCTCGGGGCCGTCCATGGTGCGCGAATGCCATGGCGGATTGTTCGGCTCGTCCTTGGCGGGCGGCGCCATGGACGGGTGCGCGCCGCTATGCCAGCCCCAGCGGAGCAAGATAATCACCGCAACCACAGCAGCGGCCAGCGCAACCCAGTATGTTTTCACCAACAGCGAAAGACAGACAACGGCCAAGGCCACGCCGCCTTGCAGCGGTATCCATGAGTTTGTCGGCAGATGTATGATTTCCGTGGTTTTTCCGGTCACGGCATCACTACCAAATGTTTCGCGCATCCCGTTATGCGGTTTTGCCAGCGCGAATTGTCCTGCCTCGATATTATCTGCAAGATTGTCTTCATCCCATAGCGGGTGGCGGGTATTTATGGTCGGCAGACTTACGAAATTATAAGGCGTGGGTGGCAATGGCATCGCCCATTCCAATGTGTCGGCATTCCATGGATTTGGCGGGGCCTTGTTGCCAAAACAAAAATGCAGGATGACATCTATGATAATCATGGCTATGCCGAGCGCCATCACAAATCCACCCACCGAGGAAATCAGATTAAGCCAATCCCAGCCTGCCTCTGCGGAATAGGTGTAAACGCGGCGCGGCATGCCCAGCAAACCTGTTAAGTGCATTATCAGGAAAGTCAGATTAAAGCCTATAAAGGTTAGCCAGAAACCCCAACGGCCAAGCTGTTCCGATGACACCCGCCCCGAGAAATGCGGCAGCCAGTAATAAAACCCCGCCACCATCGGGAAGAATACGCCGCCAACCGTGACGTAATGCAGATGCGCAACGATGAAATGTGTATCATGCACTTGCCAGTCAAAGGGCACGAGCGAAATCATTACCCCCGTAAGGCCGCCTGCCACAAAGATGAACAAAAAGCCAAAAACCCAGAGCATCGGCAAACCGTATTTGACATTGCCTGCCCATAATGTGCCCAACCATGCGAATATCTGAATGCCTGTCGGCACGGCGATCAACATGCTGGCCACCGAAAAGAAGGCTTGGGCAAGTTGGGGGATGCCGACGGTAAACATATGATGCACCCAAAGCCCGAAGCTGATAAACGCGGTCAGGATGATGGATAGCACAATCCATCGGTAGCCCAATATCGGGCGCTGCGCAAAGACGGGGATGATGGTCGAGACCATACCGGCGGCGGGCAGGAACAGGATGTAAACTTCGGGGTGCCCGAACATCCAGAACAAATGCTGCCATAGGAGTGGGTCGCCGCCGCCCTCGGCATCAAAGAAAATCCAGCCCGCGGCGCGCTCCAGCTCCAGCAAGATACTGCCCAGTATTAACGGCGGGAAGCCGAACAAAATCATGAAGGCCATAGCCAGTATGTACCAGCAGAAAATCGGCATGGTGCGCAGGCTCATGCCGTTCGTGCGGCTGCGCAGAATGGAGATGGCCAGCTCCACGCCAGCCCCGATGGCCGATATTTCGACAAAGGTAATGCCGAGCAGCCAGAAATCGGCGCCCATGCCGGGGGAGTATTCGGCATTACTGAGCGGGGTATACATGAACCATCCGGTATCGGGCGCGGTGCCAAGAAATAAGCTGGAGAGCACGATCAACCCGCCGAAAAGATAACAGTAATAGCCAAAGGCGCTGAGGCGCGGGAAGATCAGATCGCGCGCGCCGATCATTTTGGGAATGAGATACATTGCCAGCCCCTCCAGCACGGGAATGGCAAACAGGAACATCATCAATGTGCCGTGCATTGTAAAGGCCTGGGCGTAAAATTCTGGCGTGATGATATCTTGTTCGGGTTGGGCGAGCTGGGTACGCATCACCATGCCGAGCAGCCCTGCCACTAGAAAGAAGAACAGACCTGTAATAATAAAGCGCAGGCCGATCGTAGTATGGTTGACCGCGGCTAGCGTGCCAATTCCGGGCAAATTGGCCCAGACGCGCGCGAGGTTACGGTGGAGGGTATTGCCCTTACTCATTGCTCGTCTCCTCCAGCCATGCATTGAAATCCTCTTCGCTATAGGCGGTCACGGTGAATTTCATGCGGGCGTGACCGGTGCCGCAATATTCGGCGCATTGCCCGTGATAAACGCCCGGCTCATCGGCGTAAAGGCGCAGCACGTTGTTGCGCCCCGGAATAGTATCCAGTTTCCCGCCCAGACGTGGCACCCAGAAAGAATGGATGACATCTTCGGTGCCAAGATGAATGTCCACAGGTTTATCCACGGGGATATGCACTTCGTCAATTACGGTGATATTGGCCGCGGGGTAATGTACGCTCCATTCCCATTGGCGACCTGTGACATGTATTTGCAATACCTCGCCGCCCATAACGGGCAGGGCCAGCATGCGGTGGCCTGCGGGAATGCCAAAAAATAAAATGATCAGGATGCTGAGCGTGGGCAACAGTATCCCCCCGCCAATGATCCAGCGGTTCTGTATGGTGCGGGCTTGATCGCGCGGTATGTTGCGCTCCGGTTTTGGCCGCATCGCATAAACAAAGAGCGCGATGACAATAACAAAGACGGCGGTAAACATACCGAACATTAACCACCATAAAAACTGCGCCTCCGCCGCAGAAGGGCCGCCCGCATCCAGTATTGAATAGGGCCCAGCACACCCGCTCAGCAAGATAAGGCTGGAAAAAAGCACCAAGCCTGATACATTTTTACCTGTTGCCAAGGGCAAACGCGAAAACGAACGGATAGAGTTATTATGAAATTGCGGCCTATTCACAGCAAAATGTCGATCAAGGGGCATCCCATTCATCCCGCCTTGATCCATGTCCCGATCGGGGCGCTGGTGGGCGTGGTGGCGACCGATCTGGCCTTTATCTATAGCGGCGATTTGTTCTGGGCGCGGGCAGGGTTGTGGCTGGCCGGTGTTGGCGCTTTGATGGGCTTTCTGGCCGGAATAGTGGGGCTGGTTGATATGCTCAGCGTGCGCTCTATCCGCAGGCTCATTACAGGGTGGTGTCACGGCTTGATGGCGGTAATGCTGATGTCGCTGGCCAGTTTTAACTGGATGATCCGGCTGGAAGATCCGGGCGCGGTCATCATGCCTTGGGGGCTTTATCTCTCGGTTTTGTGCGGAGTGCTCACAGGTATTACCGCCAGCCTTGGCGGGCATCTGGTTTACGAGCACGGCGTAGGCATGACCGAGGACGTGCCGAAATAAACTCATATGCTCACTCCCCATTCCGGTTTGGCCAGCACGGTTGTAATAATAACGGCCATTAAAATCACCAGAGCCAGCGCGAATAAACAGCAATGTAAAAATACAGGCTGGTTTGGATTATTATCGATTTTTATCAAAAACAGCCCCATCAGTGTATGCAAAACCACAAGAGCGCTGACCAGCGTGAGTTTTACAACCAGCCATGGCTCTACAGTATAATCAATAAGAAAGACGATAGTTCCGGCGGCAATCGCGAGCAGCGCGGCGGGGCTTGCGATATTGGTAAATATAAAACGCGCCATAGAGCCGCGCTCACCGGGCGCGGTTAAGGCTTTATCCTTTCCATGATTAAAAGCAATCACAGCCGGAATATACAAAATGGAGGCGCACCAAAATAGCAAAGCCGCGATATGTATCATAAGAAACCATAACATTATCAGTACACTAGCTTTCTACGGGGCTGATGGCAATTGGCTTTTCGCGGCTCGTATCAGGCCGTGGAATATTGCCCGTATCGCGGGGCGGTAAAGTAAAAATTCAGGATGAAACTGAACCCCCAGATAATAGGGATGTGCGGGGTTTTCAATGGCTTGAACAACTCCGTTATTCTCTTCGGCGCTAACGATAAATCCGTCGCCGATTTTGGCGATGGATTGGGTATGCATGGAATTGACACGCATATTGGTATGCGCGCACAGACTATTTAGCAGCGAGTTAGGCTCAACCGTAATCGTTTTGCGGAAAAACACCTTGCGGATCAGGTTTTTCGGATAATGCGCGTTTTCATAGACCTCCGCGACATTCAAATGCAACGTTCCGCCATGCATGACATTCATCATTTGCGCGCCGCGGCAGATGCCGAGAACAGGAATATGGTCGGCTTCGGCCTTTTTCAGCCACGCCATTTCCATTTCATCGCGTATATGATCGTATTTATAACGCTCTTTGGGGGTTTCCTGAAATAGTTTCGGGAAAATATCGGTACCGCCGCCCACGATCAGCCCGTCGATTTTTGCGCTCTCGATACTATCCAGCGTTTTTAACGGCATTGGTTTGCCACCGCATAACCAGACGCCGAGCTTTATAAAATAATACGCAGCGTGAAACGGCGTATTGGGCGTGGTTATACCGATAATTGCTTTGCTCATTATAATTTTAATTCCTTTGGCAACTCACCGTGACGCACCAGAGAATCCAGTATATAGAGCACACCGAAAGCGGCGGCGGGGTCATCGCTGTTGAATAATTCGTTGCGCGCCTGCCGTGCCTCTTTCCATTCATCAAGGGCTTGACGTCCTTTGTCTTTTATCGTTTGGCGCTGCTCATCCGAGCTGCCAAGATCACTCAAAAGCGATGCCCACCAGATCAGGGGTAATTTTGTTTTCGTGCCGATTTGCGCTTGTTCTCCCGGTTCGTCCACCTTTCCGTTCACGCAAAGTTGGTAGAGGAGCCAAGGGAAATCAATGCCCGATTCAACGGAATGGAAGAGGCCGCTCCAAAAACGCGGATTGACCTCTATTAAGCGGGGTGTGCTGTCTTCTTGTTCATCCCAGAGGAAATCAAATTCGGCGACGCCGTTCCATTCTAGCGCGCCCATCAGTTTATCGGCGATGGCCTCAAAGCGCGCGGAGGGGACGGTTTCACGCATGACGCCGGGACCGGAATCGAGCGGGAATCTGTGTACATTGCGATACGCCATGCTGGCCTTACGAGTGCTGTGATCATACAGAGCGCTCAAGCAATAGTCTTCCCCCTTTGCCATTTCCTGCATGAGGGATTTTTGATTGTAGTTTTCTAAATTTTCTTGCCAGCGTGTTTGTAAATCTTCTGCATCTTTAACTTTGTGGATGCCGCGTCCGCTGGATTGATTATAGGGTTTTATCAAGACGGGGTAGGGCAAGGTCTTTGCAATCTCGTGCAGATCTTCCTCGGAAGAGGGTAGCCATGTTTGCGGCGCGGAAATGTCCAGATCTTTGATTGTTTGGGCGAAATTATTCTTCGGATGCAATTTATAGATTGCCTCATAATCAGGCGCGGTAAGTTTTATATGCGGCTCGAATTTCTCTCTGTATTTTGCCAGCAGGGAGGTTTCATGCAGCACCGGAATGAGTACATAGGGGCGATCGTCTTCGGGCTTTAACGCCTTGACCTTGGTCAGCAAATCTTCCAGAAATTGCTCTTCGTCTTTGTGCGGGTCGGTGTATAAAAAATTATCTTTCGTGTATTTGGAATAAGACAAAACCGTTTGATCCAGACTATCGCCGCCGAAGACTTCCACGCCTTTTTTACCCAGTGATTGTGCAATGACCAGCGTAATTATACTGCGCCCGCTGGTAAGAATGACGCGGCCATTTTTTGCGGTATCAATCCTGAAAGTCATTGGTGAAAACCTTTTGCATTAACCGACTGAATAGTAGCAGGGTAAGTAAAATTCCTGCAAAAACAACCCCTGCCAGAACATAGAACCCAAATCCCAATGTAAGGCCGATGCCGCCGGATGCCCAGATACTGGCCCCTGTTGCGGTTCCAATCACTTCGCGCCCGTCTTTATCACTATCGTTTTTAATGATGGCGCCCGCGCCCAAAAATCCGATACCGACCAAAACGCCTTCGATAATACGAAAAGTATCTAGTTGCTGATGATCTGAATCAACAGGAACCTGCGCTAAAAGTTCTTGAGAGAGAATGGCTATCATGGCAGCGGCCATACAGATAATCATATAGGCTCTGAAATCAACGGGCTTTCCTTTAATATCGCGGTCTAATCCCAAGATAAGCCCAGCCAGCGCCGCCAAGGAGATGCGTATGGAGATTTCTATTATTGTAATGGTTTCTAATTCCAACATAGTACAAACCCGCTAAAGAAGGGCCGCGCCATTATGAATGGCAGCGACCCTTCTCATTGTTAAATATACGGAATCCAAAACTTAATCATTGTCGTAATAATAAGTTGTCACTTGATCCCAGTCGTTATCGCCGAGCATGCCGTCATTATCATAGTCCCAAGCGTCATAAACGCCCGTTACCGGAACAGCATTAAATTCACTGCGGTCGATGAAACCATCACCGTCTGTGTCATATTGTGTATAGGTTTCATATTCTTGATCCCACGTATCATAATAGACCTCGGTATAGCTGGTCCATTCTGAATCCTCCAGATAACCATCATTGTCCCAATCGGCTTTGCCGAAAGCGTAGGATTGATATTCTCCGGATTCCAGATAGCCGCTTTTGTCGACATCGACATCTTCGAAACTCGCCCACTGATATGTGTTATCGCGCGCCGCTTCTGCCATGTTTGGTGCGGCTAAAAGCGCTGTTGCCAGAACTGTTGCAGATAGTATGCCTTTGATTTGGATGGTGTTCATCATTGTCAAATCTCCTCTCTGTTATCGGTTTGTGTGAGTCCGTGCCAACGGGGCTTGTCCATAAAAGTTTCATATTTTTTGAACTTTCTAAAAACACGCATCGTTGGAGTGTCTCAAAGCAATTTATAAGGGGATGCCATATGTCAGAGCCGCAGAGCAAAAAGCGAAAAAATTCCGGCATGGATACTAATGAAAATACTTCCAAGCCCGTTGTAATTATAACGGGCATATCCGGTAATCTGGGCGGGGGTCTCTGTCATGCTTTAAAAGATCAATACAACGTAGTCGGGCTTGATATCAAACCCTCCTCCGGGGCTGATAAATTTTACAAATGCGATTTAACGAGCGCGGATTCGATACGGCTTGCCCTGTCCAAAATTCGGGATGAATATGGCGAAACAATTGCTGCTGTGTTTCATCTGGCGGCCTATTTTGACTTCAGCGGAGAAGATCATCCCCTTTATGAAAAGCTGAATGTCGAGGGCACAAAAATTCTGCTGGAAGAATTGCAATCATTCGAGGTTGAACGGTTTGTTTATTCCTCCACCATGCTTGTAAACGAGGCCGGAGTGCCGGGGCAGAAAATTGATGAAGAAGCAGCCATTAAGCCGGGCTGGATATATCCCAAATCCAAAGCCGAAGCAGAAAAAGCCATTCAGGACAATCACGGCAAAATCCCTTATACCATTTTACGGCTTGCGGGGTTTTACAATGAAGAAAGCGCTGTTCCCACACTGTCACAACAAATTGCCCGTATTTACGAGCGCGATTTCAAAAGTCATATGTATGCAGGCGATGTCATGGCGGGGCAGGCCTTTTTGCACCAAGACGATATGATGGATTTGTTTGCCCGCGTGCTGGAGCGCCGAAATGATATGCCGGAGCGTGATATTATCCTCGCCGGTGAAACAGAAGTAATGGGCTATCAGGAACTGCAAAACCGCATTGGCGGCCTTATATACGGGGAGCGCGAATGGGAGACCATTGTAGTGCCTGAATTTATTGCCAAGCAGGGCGCATGGATGGAAGAAAAGGCCGAGCCGCTTATTCCCGATGCAATTGATCAGGGTGAAAAGCCGTTCATCAAGCCCTTTATGATTGATCTGGCTAGTGACCACTATGATCTGGATATTACCAAGGCCAAGAAGGTTTTAGGCTGGGAACCGCGCCATAATATTTATCACGGGCTCAATGATTTGGTTGCCGCTCTCAAACGTGATCCGGCGCACTGGTATGATACGAATGGCATCATGCAGCCGGACTGGGTACAAACAGCGGAAGAAAAAAATGTTAATCCCGACACTATACGCGATCAACATGAAAAAGATTATAAAGCGCAGCATTACAATTTTATCTGGGCGCATTTTTTAAATGTCGGGCTGGCCTTCTGGTTATTCAGCGCGCCATTTGTTCTGGCTTATGAATCGCAGGCCATGGTGTGGAGCAATATCGCCTCCGGCGCGGCTTTGTTGGTATTTGCTTTACTCTCGCTATCATGGCGGGCGGGACTGGCGCGTTTTGGCGCGGGCGCGGTCGGCTTTTGGCTATTGGGCGCGCCGCTCATATTCTGGGCACCAACGGCGGCGGCGTATTTGAATGATACCATTGTGGGGATGCTCGTGATCGGCTTTGCCGTGTGCACGCGGCCAATGCCGGGCGTATCCAGCGTGGCGGCGCAAACCGGCCCTGATATTCCGCCAGACTGGGATTTTAATCCCTCCAGCTGGCTGCAACGCATGCCGATTATCGTACTGGCCTTTGTCGGGTTCTTTATATCGCGTTATCTGTGTGCCTATCAGCTTGGCCATATTGATGCGGTGTGGGAACCGTTCTTTGCGGGCGCGGCCAATAACCCGAAGAACGGCACCGAAGAAATTATCACTTCGTCGGTGTCCGAGGCTTGGCCTGTACCTGATGCCGGGCTGGGCGGTATGGTTTATGCCTTGGAAATTCTGACTGGTTTGATGGGGTCGGTGCGGCGTTGGCGCACGATGCCGTGGCTGGTTATGCTCTTCGGGTTTATGATTGTACCCTTGGGGGCCGTATCTATTTTCTTTATTATCATCCAGCCGATTATGATCGGTACGTGGTGTACGCTCTGCCTGATCGGGGCGGCGGCGATGTTGATCCAGATACCCTATTCGCTTGATGAATTGGTGGCGACATCCGAATTCCTGTATCGCCGCAAAAAACAGGGGCGCCCGCTTTTGCGCATATTTATTACCGGAGATACGGATGAGGGTGAGCGTAAGGAAAAGGGTGAAGAATTTGCGCATGGTCCGTTTGCCGTTATAAAAGATATGCTGAGCGGCGGCGTTTCAACACCTTGGAATTTGCTTTTATGCGCCTTGATCGGTATCTGGCTTATGTTTACCCGTTTAACGCTCGGTCATGAAGAGGGGATGGCAAATGCCGACCATATTATCGGCGCGCTGGCCTTAACGGTTGTGGTAATTGCCTTTGCCGAAACCGGGCGCGCTTGCCGCTTTTTATTAATTCCCTTGGGCGCAGCATTATTCGTCACGCCTTTTCTCTATAACGCGGAAATCATATCTGTCATAGCCAGCATGATATGCGGAGCATTGCTGATCGCTCTTAGCTTTAGAAAAGGAAAAATTCTTAACTCGTACGGGTTGTGGGATAAGGCTGTTTTATAGGATTTTAAAGGTATTCAGGAAACAAGTTTATTTCATAGAAGAATTGAGGACTTGCTGCCATAT
>CAXBAL010000028.1:0-13328 GCA_963973475.1 uncultured Micavibrio sp. | reverse complement strand
AGCGCGGGTTTGAGCGCGAGATTAAAAAGCGCCTTGATTATTGGGCGGGGCTACGTAAGGCCAAAGGCACGGCTTAGCTCTTTTCGCCGCTTATGCCCTTATGTGTTTTCTTCTTTTTCCGGTTGGCCAGCAAGGTGAGCGTTTCCACGCCCATAGAGAATGCAATCGCAAAGTAGAGATAGCCGCGCGGAATGTGGAAATGCAGCGCATCGGCCACCAGCGCAACCCCGACCAGAAGCAGGAAGCTAAGCGCCAGCATCTTGATGGAGAGATGCTCCTGAATAAAGGCGCTCACCGGCTCGGCGGCGAACATCATGACCAAGATAGCGACAACAATAGCGGCGATCATGATCGGCAATTCATCGGTCAAACCGACAGCGGTAATGACGGAATCCAGCGAGAACACAAGATCTAGAACAATAATCTGGCCGATTACGCTGGCAAAGCTGGCGGTTTTTTTTACCGCATCCGGTGCGCCTCCATGGCCTTCGACAGTGTGGTGAATTTCAACTGTGCCTTTATAGAGCAAGAACAAACCGCCCAACATCAGGATAATATCGCGCCACGAAACCTCATGATCACCAACATTAAAGGCTGTGGCGGTCATGCCCGCAATCCATGCAATGGCGGCCAGCATAATAATACGCATGATAAGGGCGAGTGATAGACCGATCATCCGCGCGCGCTTTTGCAGGGCTTGGGGGAGCTTGGAGGATACGATGGACAGGAAAATGATATTGTCGATACCAAGAATGATTTCCAGCACGCATAGCGTTAGAAAACTCATCCATAAATTACCATCCAAAAGCCAGTCCATTTTTTATTTCCTTTACCCTGCCTGATTACGCTAGGGGCATAATACTCTTTTCCCGTGGCACTGCGCTAGTGGGATTATTAAACGCCCGCTTTTTGCCGCGCACGTCTTTCCCTGCGGATATCTCGCGCTTTTTTAAACGTAGTTTTATCGGCAAGCGTTTTGCCCTTTTGTTTAATACTGGACGGATGGAAGAAGTTCCATGGCTGCGGGTTTTGAGTGCGTAGCGGGCGCGGGATCGCAGAGGCCGGAGCCGCGGCAATCATCGGACGGCGCCAACGCTCGACCAATATCAAGTACAGCCCGCTGGAGATAATGATCGCAGTGCCGAGCAACATCCAGAAATCCGGTACATCGGAAAACAGTAGATAACCGAAGATCAGCCCCCAGATCATCTCTGTATAGAGAAACGGCGCCACCAGCGCGGCATTGGCATGGCGGAAAGCTAGCGAGACACAAAGGATTCCTGTGGCCGAGAGCGCCGCTGCCGCGATAAAGAACGGGATATGCTGATAATCTACAGGCTTGCTCGGTATGAGCTCCAAGCGCCCCTCGGAGATCAGGGCGCCGAAATCGGGCGTTCCAAGGATCGCAAAGGGCAGCGCCACGATGCAAGTTCCGATGAGAGGATAAAAGCTCATGACAAAGGGGCTGGCTTCGGTAAGGGAGCGCGAGGAAATAAACATAATGGCCACGAGCGCCGCTGCGCCGAGCGGGATGAGCAGCTCCGGCTTGAACGTATCGGGGCCGGGCTGGAGGATGACCAACACGCCGATAAAGCCGACAATAATCGAAACCCAGCGCGGGACATTGACGCGTTCCTTGTAAAAAATAATCGCCAGCAGCGCCGCAAAAAACGGCTTGGCAAAAATCATGGCATAGATACTGGCCAGTGACATAATGGTAAAGCTGTAGAGAATAAGAACGCTAACCAGTACATTCATGATCGTGCGCGCGCTGTGAAAGCGCATCTCGCGCATATCACCCGCGCCGCGCCAACCGCCAAGATAACGCGAGGCGAATAATAGCCCTACCGCTGCAATACCGGTCTGGATGGCCATAATCTGGAAAGCAGGGTAATGGGGTGCAATCCATTTCATCGCCGTATCGCTATAGGCAAAGGCCGTATAACCGATAAGCGCCAGAATCATTCCCTTTTGGTTTGTCGAAAGTTGTGCAATCATATGCACTAAGTATAGTGGTCTTATCACAAAGTGAAGGGGTTAGACGAAGAAATGATTGCCAGTATTGCAGCCATTGCCGGAGGCGGAGCGTTAGGCGCAGTCTTGAGACACGGCGCTAATCAAGGCGCTTTGCACTATTTCGGGCCTGATTACCCCTATGGCACAATCAGTGTGAATATCTTGGGTTCTTTCATTATGGGCTTGCTGATTTCCTATTTTGCCCATGTATGGCAACCGCCGCCCGAAGTGAAGGCCTTTCTATTGACAGGCTTGTTAGGGGCGTTTACGACCTTCTCGACGTTCTCGCTTCAATTTGTTTTGCTGTGGGAACGCGGTGATATGATGGCGGCACTGGTTTATGTGCTGGCCTCTGTTTTTTTTGCAATCGGCGCCCTTATGTTGGGGATGGCCATAATTCGTTGGATTTTTCTATGAGTGAAGTACGCGTAATACCTGTTTCCGTTGATGATGAAGGCCAGCGCATGGATCGCTGGATCAAACGTCATGCCCCCGATCTGCCATATGTTCTCGTGCAGAAACTTCTGCGCAAGGGGCAAATCCGCGTTGATGGTAAACGTGCCAAGACCGATACCAAATTGAGCGCAGGCCAAGAGGTGCGCTTGCCGCCCTATAGCGGGGAGCGCCTGTACGAGAAAAAGAAAATCACCCCCGAGGAAGCCAATTTTATCCGCTCGCTGGTCATTTATGATGACGGCGAAGTGATAGCCTTGAACAAGCCCGAAGGCTGGGCGGTGCAGGGCGGCACCAATACCAATCACCATATTGATGGCCTGCTGGAGGCTCTAGCGAACAAAGAGGGCACCAAGCCCCGCCTTGTGCACCGTTTGGATAAAGACACCAGCGGGGTTTTGCTGTTGGCACGATCTGCCAAGGTGGCGCGTGAGCTTGGCTTTGCCTTCAAAGGACGCGATGTCAAAAAAACCTATTGGGCGCTGGTCAGCCCCGTGCCGGAGATTTATGACGGCACCATTAAAGCCCCGCTGATCAAAGCGGGCGGTCTGAATAAAGAACGCATGCGCATTGACAATGAAGAGGGCAAGCACGCCGTCACCGAATATAAAGTCGTCGATGTCGCAGGCAGCGAGATTGCCTTTGTGGCGTTCTGGCCGCGCACAGGGCGCACGCATCAACTCCGCGTGCACGCAGAATATATGGGCTCACCAATCCTTGGCGACAACAAGTATAACCAGCGCGACATAGAACACGAACATGAAAAGATTGATCTGGACGGGATGCATCTGGCGCGCCGCCTGCATTTGCATGCGCAGCGTATTGTATTGCAACACCCGACCCAGCCGCATAAGACGCTGGACATCCATACGCCACTTCCGCCGGAGCTGGCCAAGAGTTGGAAGAAGCTGGGCTTTGATGCCACTATGAAAGACGATCCGTTCGAAAATATGAAGACTTGATCGGGGCTGGCGCAGCTTATATTCTGGGCGTGCGCCGAGCCATTACAATAGGAAGATTACTATGAGCGATAAAGAAAAACTGCCCCATGAAGGAAAAGGGAACCGCTGGTCATTCTGGGCGAAGCTGGTGTTTTTTCTGGGCGTCTTTTTTGTCGTTATATTTGCCATTCTCTCGTCTTTGGGCGGTAACAGTGACACGTTAAGGGAGGCGGCAGAGCAGTTCCTCTCACAGCGCTTTGGCGGGCAAGCCCGTATCGAAACGCTCAATCAAATGACGTTTTATCCGTATATGGGAATTGAGTTTGAAGATGCCCAAGTGCACCGCTCCGATGAGGCCACGCCGATCATCAGCGCCGATAAGGTCAGTATCGCGATGGGATTTTGGGATGTAACGTTCAGTACCGGAAAAATTAAAACGCTAAATGTTCAGGGCTTGCGGGCTGTGCCTGGTGCCATGTTCCGCAAAGGTCTGACAATTGACCGTCTTGCGGTAATTGATGAGGGTGATGAAGCGTTCCTGCGCAGTAACGGTAAAATAGGCTCCACGCCTTATACCTTCGAGGCCGATATCGAAAAATTCGGCAAAGGAAAATCACGGGAATATGCTTTTGCCGATGTGCGCCCGTTTAATGCCACGCTGGGCGATTTGATCGCCAAAGGCCGCATCGAAGACCTTGATGGCGATGTCATGCGCATTAATGATATAGAGTTGGGTCTGGGCGAGCCTGTAATAACAGGCACGCTGCAAGTTTTTCATGGCGGCGAGGGACGCGTTACTTTTAAGGGAGAGCTGAAATTCGGGGAAGCCACGATTATAAAGCCCGATTTATTGCTGGAGATGAACCGCGATGTGCCAATGCTAAGCGGTGATCTGGTTTTTGAGACACTCGATTATGATGATGCGCTGAAATACGGTCTGTTAATTGATTTGATTGATACCATCAAGGATGAGCTGTTTGACCCCGAAGACGAGGAAGATTTGCCGGGCTATGACTGGTCCAATCTGGATATCGAGGCAAGTGTGCATGTTAAAGAACTGGCGCAAAACGGTATAGGATTTGCCAGCTTTAAAGCTCCGCTCAAATTGGAGGGCGGTATTTTGGAATACGGCCCGCTGGAAAGCGGCTTCGAAGGGGCTGATCTGCAAGGACAGGTGCGTTTTGATACCACGCAGAAACCTGCGCAATTTACCAAGACATTAAAAGCCAAGAACTGGGATTACGCTCCGTTTCAAAAAGCCTTTAATGATCTCTCGGATGTCAATGGCACCGCCAATTTGGTGGTTGATCTGGAGACCCGCGGCAACAATACCGATGAATTAAAACGCAATCTGGGCGGCCACGTATCATTAATTGCCGGTCGCGCCGATTTCCCTGTTGGTAGTCTGGATTTATGGGGCAGGGGATTGGTGGACACCATGCTGCCGGGCTTGGCCGAAGAAACCAAGGCCGAGCTGAACTGCGCCGTTGCGGATTTTGAGTTCGAGAGCGGTATCGCCAGCACCAATGCCTTGCTTTTGGATACCAATCTTTTGACCGTGCAAGGCGATGGGGACTACGATTATCCCGCCAATGAGCTGGACATCAATCTGGAGCCGAAATCAAAAGATGTTGTGCTTCTAGATGTATCGGTTCCTGTGACATTGAGCGGACCGCTCGGCGAGCCTGAAATTTCACCAAGCCCGCTGGGTATTATCAAAAAGCTGGGCGGACTTTCGCTCGGCCTTGTTAATCCGGCGTTTCTAGCGTATTCGTTCACAGATTTAGGTTTGGCCGAAGATCACCCGTGCCGCCCGTATATCGAAGACGCGCAAGCGCAAGAGGATTAAGCAATACACAATGAAGCGTTTTTATAAAGAGGTCAGTATCGTAAAAGAGGGCGAGGGGTACGCCGTGCAACTTGACGGAAAACCGATCCGCACGCCCTCCAAATCCATCCTGATCGCAAGCAATGAAAATCTGGCCGCCTTGTCAAAGGCCGAATGGGACGCGCAGGAAGAAAAAATCAATCACAACACCATGCCCGTAACCCAGCTTTTGAACACCAAGCAAGACCGCATTAGCGGCCAGCGCGCGGCGTTGGAGGGCGAGGTTTTGAAATATATAAACACTGATCTTTTATGCTACCGCGCCGATGCGCCCGAAGAGTTGGTTGAGCGTCAGGATAAAATCTGGCAGCCGTATCTGGATTGGTTTTCAAAACAGTACGGCCTGAAATTCGAAACCACGCATGGGCTGGGCGCGCTTAAGCAGGATAAACATATCCACGACGCGATCGCGGGCGATATCCGCGCGCTGGATGATGATCGTTTTACACTGGTGCAGATGATAACGCCCGCTTGCGGATCCATCATTCTGGCGCTGGCCTTTATCAAGGACGCGGCTAGCGCGGATGATTTGCTGGCCTGCGCGTATCTCGAGGAAGATTACAAATTCGATTTGTACAACGAGAAACTGCACGGCGGCGATCCGCTCACCGAAAAGAAAAAGGCCATCCTGCGCCGTGATTTAGAGGCCGCCGCGGCCTATAAAAATGCTCTAAATTAAAACCACGCCCGCGGCTTGGCGAGGCGGTAGCCTTTGATCGCGCGGGATAGCCCGCGCACAAAGCGCACGGCGAAATAAATCAAGATCGGCAAAATCGTAATCGCGCCCGCCATCATAAGGGTGCTTAGATTGGCATTGATAAAAGTCTCAAAACACGGGCTGGCCAGTTCCCAGACCTGAATATAGGACGCGTTGGCGGCAATTTCCATGCCTTGCGCAGCCAAGCGGTCGGCGCATGGCGTGAACGGCTCGTAATTAATCCCGCTCAGCATAATCACTCCGCCAATGGTGGTGGTAATCAGCGCCAGAAACGATCCGATCCAGATCGTGCGGATAATATAGGTGGCGTGGTTCTCGGCCAATGTTTCCGGTTCGACTTTCGAGCGCACAATATAGGCGGCAACCAGAACCCCGATCATGAAAAACAGCGAGAGCACCGCGATAATACCGTGCGGCATCATGGATAAAATTAATGATACGGCTAAGGCAGCATACAAATTCAGCACCGTAGCGCGATGCGGGTCTTGCGGGCTATGTGGCGCTGGCGGTTTCTCGGTCATATTTATCCCTTTATCTTCTACCAAATAATTTTTCTATCTCTTTTAAAGATAGGTGGATATAGGTCGGGCGTCCATGGTTGCATTGCCCTGATAGCGGTGTTTTTTCCATCTCGCGGAGCAGGGCATTCATCTCGTCCCCGTTCATGCGGCGCCCTGAGCGCACAGACCCATGACAGGCCATGGTCGAAAGTATCTCGTTGAGCTTTTCTTCCAGCATATCGGCGTTGCCATGCTCGGCGATATCATCGGCAATATCATGGATTAGTTTTTTGATATCGGCTTTACCGCCCAGCAGTGCCGGAATGCTCTGCACGGACAGCGCGCCTTGCCCGAACGGCTCCAGCTCCAGCCCCAGCTTGGCAAACACGCTCTGATGGTTCAGGATATTGGAAATGCTGTCCTCATCCATCTCTATAATCTCGGGCGTCAGCAGGCCCTGTTTTTCAACACCGCTTTCGGCCACTTGCGCTTTGAAACGCTCATAGACAAGGCGCTCATGCGCGGCGTGTTGATCGACCAGCACCATGCCTTCGGGGGTTTGTGCGACGATATAATTTTCATGAATTTGTGCGCGCGCCGCGCCGAGGGGATAGCTTTGCTGCTCTTGATTGTTGGCTGGCTCCGCCTCTACGTGTTGCTCATAGCGAGCGGTCGGCTCCGGCTCGTACATCATGCTCTGCGCCTCGGCCAGATTGCCATACGTTGCAGGGGCAGACGATCCGCCGCGGTAATAGGATGGCGGCACGGCAGGGGTACTGCCGCGGCTCAAGGGCAAGGACGGTGCATAAGAGCTTCGCATTGCGCCCAGCGCCTGCATGGAGACGGTGGAGGAGGTCTCGAAGCCGTGCTCATGAATTGCGTGTTTCAAGGCGCTGATAATCAGGCCGCGCACAAGGGCGGGGTCTTGAAAGCGCACCTCGGCCTTAGCGGGGTGAACGTTGACATCGACCAACTCGCTTGGCACGGTAAGGAACAGCGTCACCATAGGGTGACGGCCACGGTGTAGAACGTCCATATAGGCCGCGCGCACGCATCCGGTAATCAGCTTATCCTTCACGCTACGCCCATTGACGAACAGATATTGATATTGCGCGGTGCCGCGGTGCAGGGTGGGCAGGCCAGCAAAGCCGGATAAGGTAAACCCTTCACGCTGCGCCTTAATCTCGATGGCGTTCTCTCCGAATTCCCGCCCCAATATGGCGGCAAGCCGTGCTTTGGGATCAAGTGTCACAGGTAGGTTGAGTGATTTCGTGCCGTCATGGGTCAGGCTGAACGCGACATGCGGATAGGCCATGGCGAGGCGCTGGATTGTGTCCTTGATCGCCATAAATTCGGCGCGCTCGGTCTTCAGAAATTTCAACCGCGCCGGCGTGGCATAGAATAAATCGCGTACCTCGATCCGCGTGCCGCGCGGGTGGCTTGATGGTTTGATCTCGGATTTTCTGCCTGCCTCGACGGTTATTTCAAACGCTTCGCCGTCTTTCTCCCGCGTCTGGATTTTCAGGCGCGAGACAGCGGCGATAGAGGCCAGTGCCTCTCCGCGAAAGCCGAGATTTTTGATATTCAGCAAATCATCATCCGGCAGTTTGGAGGTGGCGTGTCTATCTACGGCGGCGGTCAGTTCCTGCGCGCTCATGCCGTCCCCGTCATCGGAAATCACCATCAAGGATTTACCGCCTGATTGAATATCAATCTGGATTTGCGCCGCGCCTGCATCAATGGAGTTCTCCACCAGCTCTTTCAGAGCGGCAGAGGGGCGCTCGACCACCTCGCCGGCGGCGATCTGGTTGATCAATGTCTCTGGCAAATACCGTATACGCATAGCCCATCAATAGAGCATTCGCGCGCAAGAGTCAGCAACGTGGCGCTTTCAAGGGCACAAAAGTTGTGGGCAGGGAATAGGATGTGATTTGAAACGGCGTTTCAAATTGTACCAAGCAAGTGCGAGGCCGTCCGATAGGACGAAAGCATGCCCGGCGTTTGAGGGCTTGCATTAAAAATTTTATATTTTTTACTGCACGTAACTAAAGAGCATCCATATCAATCTGGGCATCTTGCAGATTGCAGTGCTCGAAGATTGCGCCTTTCAGGATGGCGCCTGTTAAATCGGCGCGGCGCAAATCGCATCCCGTTAGAACCGCATTGGTCAGATCAACGCCCATCATGACGCAATCGCGCAAATCGGCGTAGCGTAGATTGGCGTAGCGCATCGAGGCACCGCTTATATCCACGCGCTGTTTGCGCTTCGTGCCGTCGGGATTTTTGAAAACCAGCGCGCTTAATTTTGCTTGTGATAAATCGGCGCGGCTGAGATGGGCGTATTTAAAGGTGGAGCCGCGCAAATCGGCTTCGCTCATTTTGCAGTCACGGAAATCGGCGCGGTCGAAATTTGCGCTTTGCAGTTGTGCCTCGCGCAAGTCCTGATTAAGAAAATTCGCGCCTATGGCTTGTATGGCGGTGAAAGGAAAGCGTTTGATATCCAGTACATCGCGTAGGTCATAACCGCTCAAATCCAGCTGGCGACCAGATCGCCCGGCGGTGGCCACCCAGAGCGTATGCTCTTCCAGCAATTCGGGCAAGCCGCGCCCCAGGTTTTCCAGCTTTGCGCCCATATCCTCGTCCGTGATGACATTATCCATGACAATGCCCTGTTTCTCGATACGGTCCATAACAGCGCCGGAAATGATCGAGGAGCGCAGATTGGCATGGGCGAGGTTACATCCGGTTAAGTCTGCATCGGCCAGATTGGCGCCGTGAAAGTTTGCGCCGCCTAAATCGGCATCATGCAGGATAACCCCCGTTAAATCAGCATCGGAGAAATCGGCCGATTGGGCGTGTGCCCCTGTCATATTGGTCTCGGCCAATTTGGCACCTGTGAAGATGGTTTTCGATCCCAGCCCGCCAGAGCGTTTGCGATCCTGAAGTTCGCCTTTTTCGCCGCGCTTCATAATTTTGCCTTCGCGCATATCAACGCCGCTCATCTCCGCGCCGGATAAGTTTGCGCCCGCCACATAGGCACCGCGGAAATCGGCGCGGGAAAAATTGCCCTCGCGCAAATTGGCATTGCGCAAATCACAGGCGAAAAACGTCGAGCTAACATAGGTGCCATGTGCGAGAATGGCTTCGATAAAGAGCGAGCCGGTGAAATCGGCCTGCGTCAAATCTTTGCCTTTAAAATCCAGATAAGACAAATTACGGTATTTCAATACGCAGCGCGCACCGCCTGTTTGGCCGCGCAAATACATGGCGTGCTTATTGATAATGGCATCGAGTGCGCTTTGGTCGAGCGGTGGCAAGTCGCCCGGGTCGGGAATTTTTTCCGCCATAGAGATTCAGCCTTTCCTGTGCCCTGTTGCCGCGATTTTCTCTCGCAGTGCCTACTATACTACCTTATTTCTGTAGTCTAAGGGAATAGTATCTAAAGATATATTAAGAACGCGCGCGGATTTTTTCCAGCGCTTTGCGGGCCAGTGATTTCCCGAGCTCGACACCATATTGATCAAAACTATTGATGTTCCAGATCGCACCTTGGGTGAAAATTTTATGCTCATACAAAGCCAAAAGCATGCCGAGCGTATAGGGCGTTAGATGGCTTAGCCAGAGTGTATTGGACGGTCTGTTGCCCTCAAAATTCTTATGCGGCTGGTCTTCGTTGGAATAGCCGTCCATGAGTGCGCGCGTCTGCCCCAGCACATTGGAAATCAGTTTTTCATGATGGTCGCCAAGCGGGTGGATGGGGTTTTTTATAGCAATAAAATCGCAGGGTATGACTTGCGTTCCCTGATGCAACATCTGGAAAAATGTATGCTGTGCGCCTGTGCCGCTGCCGCCGAAAACGATCGGGGCGGTCGCAAGGGGGACAGGTTGACCCTCACGGTCAACACTCTTGCCGTTGGATTCCATATCAAGTTGCTGGATATATTGCGGCATCAACGCAAGGCGCTCGGAATAGGGTAGGATGCATTGCGCGGGAAAATTCCATAAATTGCGGTGCCATATTCCGATCAGCGCCATCATAACAGGTATGTTCGTCTCTAGCGGGGCATTGAGGAAATGAGTATCCATATTCTTCGCCCCATCGAGCAGAGCGCGGAAATTATCAAAACCTAGATAGAGCGCGATCGGAAGCCCCACCGCAGACCAAAGGCTAAAACGTCCGCCCACCCAATTGGGTAAATCAAAGATATTGCTCTCGGCAATGCCAAATTCAATCGCGGCGTCTGGCTTAGAGGTAATGGCGCAGAAATGCCCATCCAGCGAAGCTTTGTCTTCGAGACGCGCGGCAAGCCATTCCCGCGCGCTTCTGGCATTGGTCAGTGTTTCTTGTGTGCCGAAGCTTTTCGATGCAACAATGAACAGGGTTCTTTCAGGGGCAAGACCCTCCATTACATCATGGAAATGGTCGGGGTCAACATTGGAAAGGAACCGCACATCCAGTTCCTTTTTACCCAAATGCCGCAGGGCTTTACAAACAAGTTGTGGGCCGAAATCCGACCCGCCAATACCGATATGCACGATATTGCTAAAGCGCGCTTCGGTTTCGAATTGTTCGGTAAAGCTACGAATTTTCTCCAGCGTTTCATCGACACGTGTTTTAACATTTTGCCCGTCTATATCCAGATGGCCAGGGCATGAACCGCGCAAGGCCATGTGCAGGGCAGGGCGACCTTCGGTAGTGTTAATCGCCGCGCCGCTGTATAGCGCGCCCCGTTTGTCTTCAAAACCGCTTTCCCGCGCCAGCCGCAGCAGAAGCTCGATTGTGCGCTCGTTCATATTGTTCTTGGAAAAATCGAAGCTCAGCTCGTCAAGTCCGAGTTTGAAATTGCTGGCGCGCGCCATATCGCTTTTGAAGTGCGATTTAATCGTCACGCCTTGCAGCGCTTTGTGATGTGATTTCAGATCGTCCCAGATGTTATTTTGATCTTGCGCTTCATTCAACATTGGGAAGGGTGTCCACTGTTTTTGCGTTACCAATGCCCTCTGGGCTACCGACCAAGACGGTTACGAAATTCTCGGGCGCTAAAATTTGCTGCGAGACTTTGAAAATATCATCCAGCGTGGCGTTTTGAATGGCTTCCTCGCGCTTGTCCAGATAATCCACGCCCAGATCATCCATCTGCAATGACAGCATCAATCCGGCAATCTGGTCGGTGGAGGTGAGCGAGAGCGGCAGGGAGCCGATCAAATAGGATTTTGCATTGTCCAATTCGTCCTGCGAGATAGGATAGCTGCGCATTTTCTGGAATTGTTCGGTGATCAGATCAATCATCTTGCCCGCGTTGGGATTGGCGGTCGAGGTCGAAACGCCGAGGCCGTTAAAATAATCCATGGTCATGAGCGAGGAATAAATCCCGTAAGTCAGGCCGCGTTTCTCGCGAATTTCCTCGGTCAGTCGTGATCCAAACCCCGATGAGCCGAGTACGAAATTCATAATCTGCGCGTGGTGGTAGCGCTCGTCCTTACGCGAAATTCCGCCTTGCATGATCTCGATCATGGTTTGGGGAATATCCAGCTTATAGACATAGCTGGTGTTTTTGTTCTGCAGGCTCAGTTTTTCGGTTGTGTTTTCCGGCGCGTTATCGGGCAGTTTGCCGAATATATCATCCAGTACGGTCTTTAACTCTTCTTCGGTAATATCCCCCGCCACGGCCACGTTCAAGCGGTCTTTGGTCAAATGCGTCTCGGCAAAGCTTTGCAAATCCTGCGTTGTAATCGCCTCCAGCGAACTGAGCGTACCGCCGCTGTTACGTGCATAAGGATGTCCCGCATAGGCCACATCATTCATAATGCGCGCGGCGATCCAGCCCGGATCGGATAGGGCAGAGCGAATACGGCTCTGATTGGCGGCGCGCATGCGGCCTACCGGTTCTTCATCAAATCGCGGCTCGTTCAGGGCAAGGCGCATAAGCTCAAAGGCGCGCTCTTTATTCTGGCTTAGTGTTTTCAGATTGCCAGCGTAATTATCGCGGCCACTGGAAAAAGACAGGCTGATCGACAAATCACGCAAGGTTTTTTGAAACACTTCGGATTTTATATCGCCCGCGCCCTCATCCATCGTATTGGACATTAATTGCGCCAAGCCTTGTTTATCCGCAGGGTCTTGAATGGAGCCCGCCCCTTTAAAGGCAAATTGCGTCGCGATCACCGGAATGGAATGATCTTCCACCAGCCATGCGGTGATGCCGCTCTCGGAAGTTACTTCTTTAATATCGAGAAATTTATCGCGCGCCTGTGCGCTCTGCGGCGCGGCGAGCAGCATGATAAGGGCGGTGAAAAGAATAGTTTGTAGAGCTCTCATTATTCTTCTCCCTCGGTTTCTTCCGGCATCTCTTCGGCTTCTGCCTGCGGGGGCAGTAAATGGCCTGTCACGTAACGCGCCTCTGCGCTGCCCGTATCCAGATATTTCTCTGCAACGCTTTTGATTTGCGCGGCGGTCACTTGGGAAATATTTTGCGGCCAGTATTCAACATCATCCAAAGTAGAACCTGTCACCAATGAATAGCCGATCACCATGGCGGGGCCCGTTAAACTATCACGCGCATATATGGCCTCGGCTTGCATACGGTTTAAGCTGTCTTGCAGCTCTTGCTCGGTTACGCCCTCGCTCACCAGTTTATTAATCTCGGCATCAATCGCGGCCTCGATTTGCTCCATAGTAATACCGGGGGCGGGGGAGGCATAAACCGACATGCTGGCATCATCCCACGCCGCGGCGCTGTAATTCAGGCCAATACTGGTCGCGAGTTTATCCTCGATCACCAATGATTTATAAAGCCGCGAGGTCGAACCGC
>CAXBAL010000027.1:0-13338 GCA_963973475.1 uncultured Micavibrio sp. | reverse complement strand
GCCATGTTTGATTCCCAAACCCCTGTGGAATATGGCAAAAAAAGCATCCGTAACTTCCGCAAGGTTGAAAAAATTATAACCTCTCATCCCTCATCGGAAATCGCTGCGCCCGAAGAGCTTGAGCCGCAGAATTAACCAAAATCAAAAGGAAATCATAGACGTGTCTGAAAAATCATTTGATGTAGTAGTAATCGGCGGTGGCCCTGGCGGCTATGTTGCGGCCATCCGCGCGGCGCAGTTAAAGATGAAAGTTGCACTTGTAGAGGCCAATCATCTGGGTGGTATCTGCCTGAATTGGGGCTGTATCCCGACCAAGGCGCTGCTACGCTCGGCCGAGATTTACCACTACGCCAAACACGCAGACCAATTTGGACTTAAGGTCTCTGGCCTCGAATTCGACACACAGAAAATTGTTGAGCGCTCAAGAGGCGTGGCCAAACAGCTCTCCGGCGGTATCGGCCATTTGCTCAAGAAAAACAAGGTCACGGTCTTTGACGGCTTCGGCAAACTCAAAGGCAAAGGCAAGCTCAGCGTTGAAAAAGACGGCAAGGTAATTGAAGAGCTCTCCGCCAAGCACATAATTATCGCCACTGGTGCCCGCGCGCGCATTCTCCCAGGCTTGGAGCCGGATGGCGAGATGGTCGTGACCTACAAAGAAGCCATGGTGCCGAAAACCATGCCAAAATCCATGGTCGTTGTCGGCTCTGGCGCGATAGGGATTGAATTCGCCAGCTTCTATAATACGCTCGGCGTTGATGTCACAGTGATTGAGGTCATGGACCGCATCCTGCCAGTCGAGGACGAGGAAATTTCCAACCACGCTAAAAAGCAATTTGAAAAACAGGGCATGAAATTCATCACGGGCGCAACCGTGAAGGGGTTGGATAAATCCAAAACCAATGTGAAGGTCAAGGTTGAGGGCAAAGATAAGAAAGCCCAAGAACTCACCGTGGACCGCGTCATTATGGCGGTCGGCATTGTTGCCAACACCGAAAATATCGGCCTTGAAAACACCAAGGTCAAACTCGACCGCGGCCACATCGTAACCGATGGTTATCTTGCCACGGACGAGCCGAACGTCTACGCCATCGGCGATGTCACGGGCGCGCCTTGGCTGGCGCATAAAGCGTCGCATGAAGGGGTCATTTGCGTCGAAAAGATCGCGGGGCAGAATGATGTGCACCCGATGATCAAGACCAATATTCCGGGCTGTACCTATTGTCATCCGCAAATCGCCTCGGTCGGTATCACCGAAGCCGTGGCCAAGGAGCAGGGCTATAAAGTCAAAGTCGGCCGCTTCCCGTTCATGGGCAATGGCAAGGCGATTGCTTTGGGCGAACCAGAAGGCCTCGTCAAAACCATCTTTGATGAAAAAACGGGCGAGCTACTCGGCGCGCACATGGTCGGCGCCGAGGTGACCGAGCTGATCCAAGGCTACGTCATCGGTAAAACCATGGAAGCCACGGAAGCCGACTTCATGCACACCATCTTCCCGCACCCGACTCTGTCCGAGATGATGCATGAAAGCGTGCTGGATGCCTATGGCAAGGTTATTCATTTTTAGACCCGTCGTCATTGCGAGCGTAGCGAAGCAATTCATATGATTGTCGCGTCGGCTTAGCCTCCTCGCAATAATGAATATTAAATGCTAGGAAAATAATCCTTTTTATGTTACTCTATTTTTCATGAAATGGTTGCAAAGCAAGGCGTTTTGCTTATATAAATCGAGGAGCGGACACCCCCCGGGGGCTAAAACGAGCGAACGAACTGAACAACTTGGATTGGTCTTATAAAACAATGACTTATAACCCAGAGCTTTTAAAAAAAGAAAAACGCCATCCGGAGAAGCAGAAAAATCCGGATCGCCCCGCTGGCCGTAAGCCCGAATGGATACGCGTCCGCGCGCCGCAAGGGCAGGTCTATGCCGAGACCAAAGACATCGTTCGCAAACACAAGCTGACCACGGTCTGCGAGGAGGCGGGGTGTCCGAATATTGGCGAATGCTGGCAACAAAAGCACGCCACGTTCATGATTATGGGCGAGGTTTGTACGCGGGCTTGTGCGTTCTGTAATGTTGCCACCGGTAAGCCCGAAGCGCTTGATAAACTAGAGCCACTGCGCATCGGCGTGGCCGTGATGCAGATGGGCTTAAAGCATGTGGTGATTACTTCCGTTGACCGTGATGATCTGGAGGATTGCGGCGCCGATCATTTCGTCAAAACCATTCAGGCCATTCGTATGAAAGCGCCCGAGACCACGGTGGAGATTCTGCCCGGTGATTTCAAAGGTAATCTGACCAATGTGGATGCCGTGATCGCCGCGCGCCCAGATGTGTTCAACCACAATCTTGAAACCGTGCCGCGCCTGTATCCGACCATCCGCCCCGGAGCGCGTTATTTTCGAAGCTTGCGTCTACTGGAGCGCGTTAAAGAGCGCGATCCGACCATGTTCACCAAATCCGGCCTCATGGTTGGCCTTGGCGAAACCAAGGAAGAAGTTGGGCAGGTTATGGATGATATGCGCGCCGCTGGAATTGATTTCATCACCATCGGCCAGTATTTGCAGCCAACTCCGAAACATGCACCGCTGGACCGGTTCTGGACCCCTGATGAGTTCAAGGGGCTGGAGCGCATGGCCAAAGCCAAGGGATTCCTTATGGTGTCCGCGACCCCACTGACCCGTTCTTCGCATCACGCGGGGGATGATTTTGCGAAGCTGAAAGCTGCGCGCGAGGCCAAGCTGGCCAAAATGGCCGCGGAATAAGCTTTCCCTGTGGCCATGGCAACCAAAAAGCATATCGAGCAAAAACAGCTGCCCTACACCCCCGAACAAATGTTCGCGCTGGTCGCCACCGTCGATCGTTATAAAGAATTTGCGCCGTGGTGCGTGGCCAGCCGTATCAATCGCTGGGACAGTGATGATGTGTTCTATGCCGATCTGGTCGTTGGTTACAAATTATTGCGGGAGCGTTTTACGTCCAAAGTGCATTTGCGTCCTCCCACTACGGATATGCCGGGCCAAATTACCATCGAATACCTCAAAGGCCCCCTCAAACAGTTGCAAAACACATGGGTTTTTTCCTCAGACGGGCAGGGCGGCTGTATAATAGATTTCAGTGTTGAATTTGAATTCAATAACAGTATGTTACAAGGTATTGCTCAAGTATTTTTTCAAGAGATCGTGAAGCGCATGGTTGGCGCATTCGAGGCGCGCGCACAGGATCTTTACGGGGTGACTTAAAGTTTTTCTTCAAGTATTGCAATCATGCTTTTCATTGCTGTGGCGGCGGCTTTGCTGCGGATTTGATCTCGGGTACCGCGGTAATTTTCATGGAGCGAGCCGGATGATCCGCCTTTTAGCGCGTATCCAAAATAAACCAATCCAATCGGCTTGTTATCGCTTCCGCCGTCAGGTCCTGCGATTCCGGTGATAGAGATGGCCAAATCTGCCTTGGAGTTCTTCAACGCTCCAATTGCCATTTCTTCCGCGGTTTGGTCGCTCACTGCGCCGTGACGATCCAGTGTTGTTGTGGAAACGCCGAGGCATTCCATTTTTGCCTCATTGGAATACGTCACATAACCGCGATCAAAAATCTCTGATGAACCAGGGCGATGCGTGATGGCTGCGGCTAGCAATCCACCTGTGCAAGATTCGGCCAGTGCGATTTTCCAACCTTTTTCGACGAGGAGAATGCTTAAATGTTCAACCAGATCCTGCATAAATAATTATTCCTGTTAAAACGAGCGACGCATATAAACCGGCCACAATATCATCGGCCATAACGCCTGTTGCACCGCCGACTTTCCTATCGAAAAAGCTAACGGGCCAAGGCTTTATAATGTCAAAGAAACGGAAACAGACAAAGGATAATATGACATAGACCGGAAACAGCGGTGCCGAAATTGATATATATAGGCTGATCGGAACCATGGAGAGCCATTGTCCGGCAACCTCGTCGATAACTATCATTTTGCTGTCATGCACACCGCTGTCTTTCTCGAACTCACGCGCAGCCCAAAGACCGACAATTGTAACGAGAATGATTGCGATAGCCAGAAGGGTCGTGCTGGCAAAGGCAAGTAGTAAAAGCCCGAACGGCAACGCGGCTAGCGATCCCCAAGTGCCGGGCGCTGGGCGCATAAAGCCCGAACCAAACCATGTCGCGAGCCAGACATAAGGGCTGCGCATGCGTAAGGAGCGGATCACGGCAAGGTCTTCGCCGGATATTTTCGGGAGGAGTTTTTTCATCTGGGTGCATTGATCGTGGCAATGGCTTGCGCGGCGATTCCTTCTTTGCGGCCTGTAAAGCCTAGTTTTTCGGTGGTGGTAGCTTTAATGCTGATTGTGCCTTCGGGCAATCCGAGCGCGGTTTCGATATGACTTTGCATCTGCAGCTTAAATGCACCAATTTTAGGTTCTTCGCACATGATGGTGACATCAACGCTCAGAATCTCTGCGCCGCGCCGCGTGAGTAGTTCCTGCGCTTTTTTCAGAAAGATCATACTGTCCATGTCTTTAAAGGTCTCGTCACTGGGCGGGAAATGATCCCCGATATCGCCGAGCGCTAGCGTGCCGAGGAGCGCATCGGTAATGGTGTGAAGTACAACATCGGCATCAGAATGGCCTTTGAGCGCGCGGCTGTGCGGGATGTCTAAACCACCGAGCCGAACAGTTCTAGCGGGCTTATCATCATCAAATGCGTGCACATCAAAGCCGAGCCCTGTGCGAGTTATCATTTGCGCGGCCAGTCTTTGTTCAGCCATAAATAAATCTGCTTTCGTTGTAATTTTTATGTTGAGCGGATCAGCATCAAGAAAGTCTACCTTTTCGCCCATGGCGATGACAAGGGATGTGTCATCTGTAAATTCTTCTGCGTCTATAGCATTTTTATGTGCGGCCAAGATTGTGCTGTAATGAAAGCCTTGTGGTGTCTGGATGGCTCTCAGTTTTTCCCGGTCAGGATATGCGTGCGTTTTAATATCGTGTAATGTGTCGGTAACGCGGGTGCAAAGCGTTGCGGCCTTATGTGTGTTCAGGCTATGCAGTAGGGCGATAATATCGCCGGTATTAACGAAGGGTCTTGCTGCATCGTGAATAAGTATAAAATCCTCATTTTTTACATTCACAATTCTATTTAAAGCGTTGTTTATGCTATCTTTTCTTGTCTTGCCACCATATGCAATGTGAAGACGTTCAAGATTTAGGACGGCAGGCTCGATGTTGTGTTCATGTGCCGGATTGATAACAAGCGTTATAGATTGCAAGCCTGCTATCGTCAGAAATTTCTCTACCGTATGACGCAGGATTGTCTTGCCGTTCAAAGTCCAGAATTGCTTTGGCAACGTTTTATCAAAACGCGTGCCAGAACCGGCAGCGGCAATTATCAGATGAAATGGCGTTGACTGTTTATTTGTTTGTTCGGCTTGCATCGCATACGCTTGATTGTTGGTCATAAACTGTATAAAACTGTGGATATTATGGGTCGTATTCCCGATTTTAAAAAGGTGCTCTTGTTTTGTCCGGCAAAGAAATTAATAAAGATAAACGTAGATTATCTCAATCTTTAAATCTCCGCACCTTTAGAGATAAATTCATGAATACTCTAGTTGATTATGCCCCGATATTATTGAGTAGGCGTTACCTGAGCCGCTCAAATAGGCGCCGCCGTTCCGGTTTTGTGCGTGAATGGCAGAATATTCTTTTATTCGTTCTTATCATTGCAGGTTTGATTTGCGGCATAGCGACCTATGCCGCCATGAACGAGGCTTGGCCTTTTGGTAACAATTCTACCAGCGTTATATGGATGTTGAATGTGGATTTGGTCATCCTTTTTATGCTGGCAGCGGCAATTACCAATAAGCTTGTGAATGTTTGGAACGGCCGTAAGAAAGCCGTGGCCGGATCACATTTGCATGTCCGTCTTGTGTATACGTTCAGTATTCTGGCCGCCGCGCCTGCTATTATTATGACGGTTTTTTCTGCGTATTTCTTTCATGTCGGCGTTCAAACCTGGTTTTCGGACCGTATCCAGACCGCGATCGGAGAATCGCAGGCCGTAGCGCAGGCCTATTTGGAAGAGCATAAACAGATTATCCGTGCAGACACTCTGGCGATGGCCAATGATCTGGATCGTCAATCCATGATGCTAATCGGGAATCCGGGGGCATTGGAAAAAGTGATTCAGACGCAATCGGTAATACGGAATTTATCGGAAGTCATTGTTTTTGATTCGTCCGGCCGTGTTCATGCCCGCTCAGGACTTACCTTTACATTAGAATTTGAAGAGGTGCCGAAATTTGCACTGGATCAGGCCGGCCTTGGTGATGTGGTGGTAATGACGGGTGGAAATGATGACCGCGTGCGGGCTTTGGTAAAGTTGAATGTGTATGTCGATAGTTATTTGTTCGCCGGCCGTATGGTTGACCCGAAAGTGTTGGCGCATTTGAATGCCACGAAAGAGGCGGCTGAATCCTATAGCAATCTTGAGGATCGCTATTCCAGCCTGCAAGTCACGCTCACACTTATATTTGTGGTGGTGGGGCTTTTACTTGTTTTAATTGCTGTATGGTTCGGGCTGATATTGGCGCGGCAATTGGTAACTCCGATACGGGAGCTAATAGCCGCATCCGATCGCGTGCGCGCAGGTGACATGACCACGCGTGTCGGCAGTTTTGAAAATATGGAAGAGCTGGATTATCTTGGGCGCTCTTTTAACCGTATGACGCGACAAATCGAAGAGCAGCAGAATGAGCTTATTCAAGCCAACAGGCAGCTAGATCGCAGGCGGCGCTTGACAGAAACCGTGCTGGAAGGTGTTTCGGCCGGTATTGTTGGTGTTGATGATGGCGGGGTTATTAATCTGGCCAATAGTTCGGCTGCCAATTTGCTTTCTCGTGATGTTGTTGATCTCGCGGGTAAAAATATTGCCGATATATTTCCGGAAATCATAGACTTGTTGCGGCTGGCGCATGATCGTCCGCATAAGGTTACACAAGCTGAGATTCCGCTGATATTGGAGGATGGCAGCACGAAAATATTCCTTGTGCGTATTGCAATTGAGCTAATAGGTGAGGAAGAAGTCGGCGCAATTTTGACCTTTGATGACATTACAGAGTTGCAATCGGCGCAGCGTAAAGCAGCCTGGGCCGATGTGGCGCGGCGCATTGCCCATGAGATTAAAAACCCGTTGACCCCGATTCAACTGTCTGCCGAACGCTTAAAACGTAAATATCTCAAGCAGATAACAGAGGATGCTGATATATTTTCTCAATGCACTGATACTATCATAAAGCATGTAGGCGATATTGGGCATATGGTGAACGAGTTTTCATCTTTTGCGCGCATGCCGGAGCCAGTCATGAAAACCGGAAAATTAATGCCGCTTATTCGCGATGTGATTGTTTTGCAGGGTCAAGCGCACCCTGATATCTCTTTTGACATTAAGGCTGACGATGAAAAGCTAGAGACCAAGTTTGATGCCCAGCAGTTGCGTCAGGCTTTGACGAATCTAGTGCAAAATGCGGTCGATTCCATTCATAATTCAGAAGATGTAAGTAAAAAGGGTACGATTAGCATTCTTCTAGGCAAACATAAGGATGATGTTTTTATAAGCGTTGCCGATAATGGACCAGGGCTTCCAAAAGATGAGAGCGCCTCACGCTTGATGGAGCCTTATGTGACCCATAAGGTCAAAGGCACGGGTCTTGGGTTGGCAATTGTAAAGAAGATTATGGAAGACCATAACGGCAAGTTATTTTTGGGAACGCCTGAGTGGCTCAAAGGTTATAATCTGTATAAGGATGTGGGCGGCGCAACAGTTGTCTTGTTAATCGGGCACCATACATTGTAGAATGTTGGCGGACAGAAAATAATGAGTATAGATATATTAATAGTAGATGATGAGGAGGACATCCGTAATCTCATCAAAGGTATATTAGAGGATGAGGGTTATAGCGTTCGTACGGCGCATAACTCCGAGAAGGCCTATGCCGCAATTACGGAACACCCCCCCCGTTTGATTATTCTTGATATTTGGCTGCAAGGCAGCGAGCACGACGGCTTGCAGATTTTGGAGAGCGTGCGCCAGAAGCATCCCTTTATGCCGATTTTGATGATTAGTGGACACGGTACGATTGAAACTGCTGTGAATGCTATTAAGCAAGGCGCTTATGATTTTATCGAGAAACCGTTTAAATCTGATCGCTTGCTTTTGATGATACGCCGCGCGCTTGAGAATGCTGTGCTGAAGCAGGAGAATGCCTCGCTGCGTCAAAAAGTTGATGCCAATTACAAGCTGCTTGGCAGCGCCCCGGCTACTCAAAGTTTGAAGCAAGTCCTGAAACGCGTAGCCCCTACTAATAGCCGGATTTTACTGACGGGGGAGCCCGGAAGCGGCAAAGAAGTGGCCGCTAGATTTGTTCATTTGAACTCCTTACGCGCCGATGAATCTTTTATGGTTTTGTCTTGTGCCAATTTACGGCCCGAACGCCTGGAGATTGAATTGTTCGGCATTGAGGGGCGCAGCGATGAAGACGTTGCCTATATAGGATTACTGGAAAAGGTTAACGGCGGAACCTTATTGTTAGACGAGGTTTCGGACATGCCTTTGGAAACACAAGGTAAAATTGTCCGCGTTTTGCAAAATCAGAGCTTTCATAAAATTGGCGGTGAAAAGGCTATTGAGGTGGATGTGCGTATAATTGCATCAACCAATAAAAATCTGGAAGAGTTAATCTCGGCAGGATCTTTCCGTCAGGATTTATATTACCGGCTGAATGTGGTTCCGGTAGAAATTCCACCACTTAAAGACAGAACGCAAGATATTCCAGATTTGGTTCAGTATTTTTCCGAGAATTTATCTGTAAGTGCAGGTATGAGCGTACCTGTTTTTGATCCGAAGGCCATCGCCGTTATGCAGAAATATAGCTGGCCGGGCAATATCCGCCAGCTCAAGAATGTTGTCGAGTGGGTTATGATTATGAACGGCCCGGCGAGCGAGAGCGGGTATGATCTTGCAGCATTGCCGGCAGAGGTTTCAGGCCTGTCGTTAAAAAGAAATAGTGAAGAACCATCAAGCCATTCTATGGAAGACTTGCAAAATGATTTAATGGAGCTCACCTTACGCGATGCAAGGGAGAGCTTCGAGCGTTTATATCTGACGGCGCAGATTGAGCGATATGACGGTAACATCTCAAAAACAGCACAATTTATCGGGATGGAGCGCTCGGCGCTACACCGGAAATTAAAGTCGCTTGATATAGTTGTCGGCGAGAGGGAGGCAGCATCCGAGCAAGAGAGCGAAGCCGTTATCGCTGCATCCATGGTACAAAGAGCAAAAAGGGCATAGTCTATGCGGGTAATAATTTGTGGTGCAGGGCAGGTGGGTTATAGCATTGCCTCTTACCTATCGCGGGAAGATAACGATGTAACCGTCATTGATAAAAATACGCGTTTAATAACGCAAATCAATGACGAGCTTGACGTAAATGGTATTACAGGACATGCCTCCAATCCTGACGTATTGAGTTCCGCCGGGGCCAGTGAAGCCGATATGATTATCGCGGTGACCCATTCCGATGAGGTCAATATGGTTGCGTGTCAGGTATCGCATTCCTTGTTCGGTGTGCCAAAGAAAATTGCCCGTATCAGAGAGCAGGATTATTTACGTCCTGCATGGTCCAATTTGTTCAGCCGCGCCCATATGCCTATTGATGTCATTATCTCACCAGAACAGGTTATTGCCGAGGATATATTCCAGCGTCTGTCCGTGCCCGGGACAACATTTGTTATCTCTCTTGCGAAAGGCAAAGCGCATATTGTGGGCGTTATTTGCCGTGAAGATTGCCCCGTCGTAAACACGCCGATTAAACAGATCGAGCAGCTTTTCCCCGATTTAAATTTCAAAATTATGGCTATATTGCGTAACAATAGACCTATTATTCCGGGGGCTGATGATCAGCTTTATATTGGAGATGAAGTTTACTTTATCGCTGACACACGTCATTTGTCGCGCGTTTTATCCGTATTCGGCCATGAAGAAAAAGAGGCGCGCCGCATCGTAATCGCAGGCGGCGGCAGTGTTGGTTACAGTCTGGCTAAGCTTTTGCTCAAGCAAGGACGTGGAACGCAAATTAAAATGATCGAACATAACGAAGATCGTGCGGAATTTTTAAGTGAGCAACTTGAAAATGTTGTCGTATTGCGAGGTAACGGGCTTGATAAGGATATTCTAGAAGAGGCCTCTATTGAATCAGTCGAGACATTTGTGGCGGTGACGAATGATGATGAAAGCAATATTTTAGGGTCTTTGCTGGCCAAACAATATGGCTGTGAACGTGTCATTACGCTCGTAAATAACAATTCCTATACGCCTTTAATCGGGCCGCTTGGCATTGATGCCATGGTATCACCGCGCTCTACGATTGTAGCAACCATTATGCAGCATGTGCGCCGCGGCCGTATCCGCGGGCTTCATAATTTGCGTGATGGCTTCGCCGAGGTGTTCGAGGCCGAAGTGTCCGATACGATGTCTTTGGTGAATAAAAATGTCGAAGATTTGATGCTGCCGCCTGATGTTATTCTTGGCGGTATTATCCGCGAAAAGGAATTTATGATTCCTGCAAATGGGGATATGGTTCGCTCCGGCGATATTCTTATTATTCTTGCTACACAGCAACAGGCCAAAGCACTGGAGAAGATCTTCTCCGTACAGGTTGATTTGTTCTAGAAGGTTTATCTATGTCCCGCATTTCCTATGTAAACGGCGTTTATCTGCCGCATGCCCAAGCCGGGGTTCATATAGAGGATCGCGGTTTTTTATTTGCCGATGGGGTTTATGAAGTTATTGGGCTTGTAAATGGGCGATATGCCGATGAGCGCGGTCATTTAGACCGGTTAGAGCGTTCAATGGCCGAGTTGCAATTAAAAGCGCCTCTATCCAGAGGGGCGCTGCGTTTTATTATGCGGGAATTGGTGCGCCGTAACCGCGTGCAAAATGCAGCCATTTATATTCAGGTTACACGCGGCGTTGCCAAACGGGATTTTAAATTTCCTGCAAAAGAAGTCCAACCATCTCTCGTTATGATGTGCTGGCCGTTCCGTTTTGATGATAACCCGAATGTCCAGCGCGGTGTTAAAGTATGTAGTGTTCCTGATCAGCGCTGGGCGCGGCGTGATATCAAGAGCGTTGCCTTGCTACCGCAAGTTCTGGCCAAGCAAAAAGCAGCGGAGCAGGGGTGCTATGAGGCGATTATGCTTGATGATGAAGGATACGTTACTGAGGGCTCGTCCAGTAATTTCTGGATATATAAGGACGGCATATTAAAAACACGCCGTGCCGATCACACTATTCTAAAAGGTGTCACTCGTACGGCAATTTATAATATTGCCAAAGAAAAGGGTATCAAGATTGTCGAAGAGCGTTTTGATATAGAGGAGGCCAAAGAGGCCGAAGAGGCATTTTGCACAAGCGCGACCTCCCTAATCGTCCCCGTGATCCAGATAGATGAAAAGATTGTGGGTGGTGGAGTGCCCGGGAATTTGGCATCTGATATTTATGCCCGCTACCGCGCGTATGCTCATGGGGATTATAACGATCAAGTGGCGTGGTCATATTAGAGGTATTATGAAGGAAGTAGAATTATCTAAGCCGCGGGGCATATTTTTCGATTGGGATGGAACACTTGTCGATAGTTTTGCGTTTCTTACCAAAGCACATAATGCGGTAAAGGCTGAATTCGGCTTGCCACCCTTTTCACAAGACGAGTTTTTAGAATATTTCGGGGTTCCACGTGACCAGTTGTTTCTCGATATATATGGTCATCATGCAGAGGCGGCAAAGCAAGCGTTTGAAAAATACTACGTCGCTAATCATTTAAAGGAGATGATCGTTATGGAGGGGGCTGCCGTGATGTTGGTTACGATTGCTTCTCTTGGTATTCCTATGGGTGTAGTTAGTAATAAGCGCAGCGATTTTTTACAAGCCGAAGTTGAGCATCTCGGGTGGAAAAAGTATTTTGGAGATGTCGTTGTGGGGGCTGGTGATGCGGCGGCTGATAAACCTAATCCGGCTCCTTTAGTGCTTGGGGTCTCAAAGTATGATAATATGAAAATTGAAGATGTTTGGTATATTGGCGATACCGTGGTTGATCTGGAATGTGCCCGCGCCGCCGGTTGTCCTTGTCTTTTGGTCGCGCCTGTAGACGGTGTAGGACAGGATGAGGCTCATGTTAAAAATTATGCGCAAATATGTGGCTTTTTGTTGCAATGCCCGTAAAAATCGCTAAAAAGACTAAGATGCGTAGGACTTATTTGGGTTATCTGGAATAACAAGATTATTTTTTAATTAGGAAATTAGACGAAAATGGCTGAAAAATTTCAAAATGTGCAGGATGTATTTCTGAACAAAATTCGCAAGGAAAAAATGTCTGTGACAGTTTTTCTTGTGAACGGGGTAAAATTGCAAGGGGTTGTAACTTGGTTTGATAACTTCTCTATGTTGTTACGACGCGAGACCCATGTTCAATTGGTGTATAAACATGCGATCTCTACTATCATGCCGGGCGGGCCGCTCAATTTGCATGAAGACGAAGAGAGTGCCGCAAAGGAAGACGCGTAGCCCTGATATTCTATGGTCTCCCGTCGTACTCCTCAAAGCGCTGAAATTCCACAAGATACTGTGCTCATTGTGCAGCCCGATATTAAGGGGCTTGTATCCAGTCGGGATATTCCTGCGCAAGTCGAAGAAATTGAAAGCCTGACCAAGGCCATTGAACTCGAGCACCTCCAGACCCTTGTTTGTAATGTAAGCGCAATACAGCCCGGTGCCTTTCTAGGTAAAGGCAAACGCGAGGAAATTGGCCTTCTGATTGAAGAGTTGGAGCCGAGCGTTGTTGTTTTTAATTATACGCTTAGCCCCGTTCAGCAACGCAATTTAGAAAAGGAGTGGGGTGCAAAAGTTATTGACCGCACCGGCCTTATTCTGGAGATTTTTGGCGAGCGTGCACAGACTAAAGAGGGACGTTTGCAGGTTGAACTGGCGGCTCTTGAATATCAAAAATCAAGGCTTGTGCGGTCTTGGACGCATTTGGAGCGTCAACGCGGTGGAGCCGGATTTATGGGGGGGCCGGGTGAAACACAGATCGAGCTGGATCGACGTATCATTAGCGAGCGTATTACCAAACTGAAATCCGAAATAGAAGCAGTTAAGAAGACCCGAGATCTTGGCCGTAAGAGTAGGGAGCAAGTCCCGTTCCCGACAGTGGCCCTTGTTGGGTATACTAACGCCGGAAAATCCACGCTGTTTAACCGTTTGACGGGGGCGGACGTATTTGCGAAAGA
>CAXBAL010000026.1:0-13437 GCA_963973475.1 uncultured Micavibrio sp. | reverse complement strand
GCCGATCTGGCCAACCGCGCCAAGGAACTCTCCGACAAGGCCGCCAATCTCGCCGTTGAGACATCGCACGCCATCACAATGGATACCGATTTACATGCCACGCCTTTTATTGTTACGGGCCTAACCGTGTTCGTGTTGGCCTGTTTTGTTGGCTACCACGTTGTCTGGCGCGTTACGCCGGCTCTGCACTCCCCGCTTATGGGCATTACAAACGCTATCTCTTCGGTGATTATCGTTGGTGCCATTATGGCGGCCAGCCCGATGGTAGGCGATGCCATCGTGACCATGCCTGCCGATCAACAAGGTACCGGCTTTTCACAATTCCTCGGATTTTTGGCCATCACATTGGCTTCGGTTAATATTTTCGGCGGCTTTATCATTACCCGCCGCATGCTTTCAATGTTTAAAAAGAAGGGCGCGTAACACCTATGGATACACTCATACACCTTTCTTATTTGACCGCTGCGGTTCTGTTTATCCTGACCTTGCGCGGCTTATCGCACCCATCCACTGCCCAGCGCGGTTTGCAGTATGGTATTACAGGTATGGCGCTGGCTGTAATAACAACTCTGTTTTCACCGCGTGTTGATCCGGGCTTTATTATTGTTCTGGGTATCATTATCGGCGGCGGGATCGGAGCCTATATTGCCAAGAAAATCGAGATGACATCCCTGCCCCAACTTATGGCGGGCTTTCACTCTCTTGTCGGTTTGGCCGCCGTGTTCGTGGCCGCCGCGGCGTTCTATAACCCGAGCGCGTATGGTATCGGCACCTATGGCGACATTCACCTGACCTCGATGATCGAAATGGCGCTGGGCGCGGCGATTGGCGCGGTTACTTTTACAGGCTCCATCATTGCATGGGGTAAATTGCAAGGCACGATTTCCGGCAAGCCTATCGTATTTGCAGGTCAACATGCCTTGAACGCCGCCATGGGCGCTTTGTTGGTACTATTGATAGTGCTGCTTTGCCTAACGGGCAGTGGGTTTTTCTTCTGGTGTATTGTCTTACTGGCCTTCGTTCTCGGCGTGTCTATGATCGTCCCGATTGGCGGCGCGGATATGCCTGTGATTGTCTCCATGCTGAATTCCTATTCCGGCTGGGCCGCGGCGGGTATCGGCTTTACGCTGCACAATAATCTATTAATTATCACCGGCGCATTGGTGGGGGCATCGGGCGCGATCCTGTCTTATATCATGTGCAAAGGCATGAACCGCTCGTTCCTCTCCGTCCTTTTGGGCGGGTTCGGCGGTGAGCAAGCCGCTGGCGGCGCTGCCGATATGGGCGATAAATCTGCGAAAATCGGCGCGGCTGATGATGCGGCCTATATCATGAAGAATGCCTCGAAGGTCATTATTATTCCTGGTTACGGTATGGCCGTGGCGCAAGCCCAGCACGCCCTTCGCGAGATGGGCGACATCTTGAAACGTGAGGGCGTGGACGTTAAATACGCTATCCACCCTGTGGCTGGCCGTATGCCCGGTCACATGAACGTGCTCCTCGCCGAGGCCAATGTGCCCTACGACGAGGTGTTCGAGATGGAAGACATCAACCGCGAATTCGCGCAGGCCGATGTGGCCTATGTGATCGGTGCCAATGATATCACCAATCCTGCGGCCAAAAACGACCCATCCTCGCCCATCTACGGCATGCCAGTATTGGACGTGGAAAAGGCCAAAACGGTATTATTCGTGAAGCGCTCTATGGGATCTGGTTACGCCGGTATCGAAAATCCGCTCTTCTATGAAGCCAATACCATGATGCTTTTGGGTGATGCCAAGAAAATGACCGAAGATATTATCAAGGCCATGGATGATTAAGACCGAAGCCCCCGACAATCTGGAAGAGCGCTTTACAGAGCCAAAAGGCTTTCGCTGGCACAGTTTTACACGCGAAGGCCGCGAAATCCGCTTCGGCTCCAGCTTCCCGCAAGACAGCATTCCTGATGCCGTTGTCGTAGTCCTTCCGGGCTTAAGCGAATTCGGTGAGAAATACTACGAGCTCGCCCGTAATCTCAATGACGCTAATCTGGCGTACTGGGTGATTGACTGGATGGGGCAAGGCGGCTCTGGCCGTTATCTCTCCAATCCTGATATTCGCCACGCCGCCAGTTTTGATGAAGATGTCGAGGACCTGCAATACTTAATCCTCGAATACATCAAACATTCCAGCGTCCATCCCGATAAAGGGCGCATTCCCATGGCCATGCTCGGCCATTCGATGGGCGGCAATATCGGCCTGCGTTATATGCAGAAATATCCAGATACATTCGAATGCGCGGCATTTAGCGCCCCGATGATCGGCCTTAAAGACTTTGAAAGCTTGCCGCAAAAACTGGCTGTCGGGCTGGCCGGATTGTTCAACGCTCTAAGAGGAAAATCTTATGCCTTCGGACAGAAAAACTGGAACGACACAGCCCGCCCCACGCCCGGCCAGGATGCCTTTTCTACTGATGCCGAACGCGGCTCCCTGCATGCGCGCTGGCAGGTAAAAAATCCAGAACTTAGGCTTGGCGGCGTTAGTTTCGGCTGGGTCTTCTCTGCAATAAAATCATGCCTGTATGTGCAAAAAAATATGCCCAATGTGCAAAAAGATATCATGGTCGGCTATGCGGGGAATGACAGCATCGTCAGCAATAAGGCCATTAAAGACATCTTCAACGCCCTGCCCAATGTCACCTTGATCGAATATCCGCATGCACAGCACGAAATCATGATGGAGCTAGACACAACGCGGTCAGAGTTCTTGAATGATTTTTATGATTTAATTCAAAAAACAATCATAGATAAGCCCGAAACTTTAAAGCCTTTTTAATCGTATTGTGGTATATTAGGGCTAACTAATAATAAACTTGAGAACAAGAGGCACGCATGGACATTGATGAACGCTCCAAAATCAGGCTCAGCGACAGAATACTGTCTGCATTGGAATTGGCACTGGATCAAGATGATGTGCGAATATCCGAGCTTCTGACCAGCGCGATGGAGCTTTCTATGACCCGCAACACAGGCGGCGGTGAATTTATCGAACGCCGCGATTACCCGCCGGAGATTGAAAAGGCGATGGACAAACTGCACGAGCTCAAAAAGAAAGATAAGCTCGATTAATTCCCTTAAATTAAGCGCCGCCGATAAGGTCTTTCCACGCTTCTTCGCTTAGGATTTCAACGCCCAGCTCGGTCGCCTTTTTCAGCTTCGAGCCTGCATCTTCCCCTGCGACTACATAATCGGTTTTCTTCGAGACCGAGCCTGCAACTTTGGCGCCTAGCGCCTCCGCTTTAGCTTTGGCTTCCGCGCGGCTGAGCGTGGGCAGGGTTCCTGTAAAGACCACGGTTTTTCCGGCCACAGGCGAGTCGCCAGCGCTGATTTGTACAAAATCTTCGATATCCAGCAACGATTGCAAATCGGCCAGCACATCCAGATTATGATCCTCGGCGAAGAACCCGATCAGATCATCTGCTACAGCCGGCCCGACATCGTCTATGGAGAGCAAATCATTATAGGCTTCCCCTTCGCGGTCCTGCGCACTTATCATTGCCGTTTTCAGATTTTCAATGCTGCCGTAATTCCCCGCCAGCCGTTTGGCCGTGGCCTCGCCCACCTGCCGGATGCCGAGCGCATAAATAAAACGGTTCAGCGCGATTGCCTTGCGCTGCTCGATAGCATCAAACAAATTCGCGGCCGATTTCTCGCCCCAGCCGTCCCATTCCTGCAAGGGCGGTGTAATCTCTCCGCTCTCGTTCTTATTGCGCAGGCGAAAAATATCGGCAGGCGTTTTAATGATCTCTTTTTCCCAAAACAGCTCGATAATCTTGCTCCCCAGCCCTTCGATATCAAACGCAAGTCGCGAGACAAAATGCTTTAAGCGCTCCACGGCCTGCGCATCGCAAATCAAACCGCCCGTGCAACGCCGCACGGCCTCCCCCTCCTCACGAATCGCGAGCGAGCCGCAAACGGGGCAATGATCGGGGTATTGGTATTCGGGCGAATTTACAGGGCGATTATCCAGCAGCACCTCAACAACTTGCGGGATCACATCGCCCGCGCGTTGAATGACGACCGTATCGCCGATGCGCACATCCTTGCGCTTGATCTCGTCCTCGTTATGCAGCGTGGCGTTCGAGACCACCACGCCGCCCACCGTAATCGGCTCCAACCGCGCAACAGGGGTGAGCGCCCCCGTGCGCCCGACCTGAATTTCAATGTCATTCAAAACAGTCACGGCCTTTTCAGCCGGAAATTTATGCGCCGTTGCCCAGCGCGGCGAGCGAGAAACAAAGCCAAGGCGTTCCTGCAGAGCCAGATCATTAACCTTATAAACAATGCCGTCAATCTCGTAATCAAGACCCGCGCGCAACTCCATAATCTCATTATAATAGCGCATAGCCCCATCCACGCCGATACCGACATAAGAAGGCTCGGGTATAGAGAAGCCCCATGACCCCAGCGCTTCGCGGATGCCAGACTGCGTCTTAAAATCCAGATTATCGGCCAGTGCATAGCCGAAAAACTTTAATGGTCGCCGCGCCGTCACAGTCGAATCCAATTGACGTACAGACCCCGCCGCCGCGTTACGGGGATTGGCAAAAACTTTCTTGCCCTCTTCCGCCAGCCCTTCATTCAGGATTTTAAAGTCAGAACGCGCCATATAAATCTCGCCGCGCACTTCCAGCGTATCTGGCGCGCCTTTGGGTAAACTATGAGGCACGTCTTTGATGGTTTTTACATTAGCGGTAATGTCTTCGCCCTCATAGCCATCGCCGCGCGTAGCGGCCTGAACAAGCTTACCGCCTTCATAGCGGATAGAGCAGGATAACCCGTCTATTTTTTGCTCGGCCAGAAGTGCGAAATCATCTTTATCGGAAAGCCCCAAAAATCTTTTAATACGCTCCCTAAATTCAGAGAAATCCTCTTCGCTAAAAACATTGGACAGAGAGAGCATCGGCACGCTGTGGCGCACCTTGCTAAAACCGCGGCTGGCTGGCGCGCCGACTTGTTGCGAGGGGCTGTCTTTTGTGCGCAGGTCGGGATATTGCTCTTCTATCGCCAGCAATTCCTGAAATAATTCATCATAGGCCGCGTCCGATATTTCCGGCGCATCCTGATTGTAATACAGATTGTTATGATGGCGGATTTCCTTCACCAAATCGCTGTGGCGCACTTTTGCGTCAAGACTGTCCATATTTATCAAACTATTTGTGTTCATGCCGCGCTGGCCTCCAGCAGTTTATTGGCCGCCGCTCTAGCCTCTTGCGTAATAGCGGCGCCGGAGAGCATACGCGCGATCTCCTCGCAACGTTCCTGACGGGAGGGCAGTTCCACGACATTGGTGGTTACGGTTTTGTCCCCGCCTTTTTGCACAATCCAGTGATGATTGGCGCGGGCGGCTACTTGCGGGGAATGGGTTACGACCAATATTTGTTTATCCGCAGCGAGGCGCGCCAAACGCTCCCCCACCGCGTCCGCCGTGCCGCCGCCAATACCGGCATCGACCTCATCGAAAATCAGGGTTTGCGCGGTGCCAACCTCGGCCATCACGACTTTGAGCGCCAACATAAAGCGTGACATTTCCCCGCCTGATGCGATCTTATGCAGCGGCCCAGGCTCCGCGCCCGGATTGGTGGCAACCAGAAAGCGAATACGGTCAATACCATGCGCGCCCCAGCTGTTCTCGTCCTCGGACGGCTCGACCTGCGTATGGAATTGCGCGCGCTCGAGCTTTAGCGGCGTTAGTTCTTTCATCACCAGTTTATCGAGTTTTGCTGCGGCCTCAGCGCGGCGTTTGCTCAGGGCTTTCGCACGCTCAAGATAGGCGCTGCGGCTCTGCTCGACCTTGCGCCCCGCCTCGGCCAGCAAATCATCGGCGTGCTCGATACGGTTCAGCTTTTCGGCCAGCTCCTCGCGCTTTTCGGGCAGTGCATCGACCTCGCAGCCAAATTTACGCGCCTGCGCCCGCAGGGCAAACAAACGGTCATCAATGCTTTGCAAATCATGGTCTTCATGCTCCATATCAGCGAACAGCGATTGGATAGAAGAGACAGCCTCCTGCACCTCGTTCGATGCACGGTCCAGCGCGGCCAATATTTCTTGCCCCGCCTCACCCAGTTTCGGCCCCAGCCGATCCAGAATACCGCTGGCCTTGCGGACAGGGTCATCCTCGCTTTGCAAATAAGCATAGGCCGCGTTGAGCCCTTCCAATACCTGTTCGCGGTGCATCAATCGCTCGCGCAGCATGGCTAGGTTTTCTTCCTCACCGCCGTGGGGGGCGAGCGTATCCAGATCTTCCAGCGCACCGCGAAGATAATCTTCTTCCGCGCGAGAGCTTTCGGCTTCTTGTTTTAGCTTTATATAAGCGGCCTTCGCCGTCTGCCAATTCGTCCAGACACTGTCCAGATCGCCCTGCGCGCCCGCATATTCATCCAGCATCGCGCGGTGGGTGGACGGATCTAACAGACCTTGCGTATCAAACTGGCCGTGGATTTCGAGCAATTCTGCCCCAACCTCGCGCAGCAAACCAACACTGACAGGTTGGTCATTGATAAAGGCCTTCGAGCGGCCATCACTGGACAAGGCGCGGCGCAGCACAATCGCCTCCCCGCTCTCTATATTCAATCCGGCTTCGGTGATTTTTTGATACACGGCGCTTTGCGGCGCGATACTGAACATCGCACTTACCGTTGCCTGATCGGCGCCTTTGCGCACCAATCCGCTCTCGGCGCGCATCCCGATCGCAAGGCCCAGCGAATCCAGCAAAATGGATTTGCCTGCGCCCGTCTCGCCCGTAAGCGTACACAAACCCGCCTTAAACCCGATGGTGAGTTTTTCGATGATAACGACGTTTTGAATACTTAAGGATTCCAGCATACAGGCGCAAATGCCTCCATCAGGCTTTAATCGGGTTTGAAGACGGTATCAATGGTACGATCAACAATGCCGCGGTTTGCGATAATCTCGCGGCGCTGCTCGTCATCTAACAAGGCATAGCTGCGTTCATACCACTCGCTGCCCGGATAGTTATATCCCAAAACTGCGGCCACGCGTGTGGCTTCTTGTTTCAGGCCAAGCGTCAAATATGCCTCGACAAGGCGGTGCAAGGCTTCGGGAACATGCGTAGTTGTCTGATAATTCACCACCACGGTGCGGAAACGGTTGATCGAGGCATTGATATGGCCGCGGTTCAGATAATATCGGCCGACTTCCATTTCCTTACCGGCCAGATGGTCTTCGGCCAGATCCAGCTTTAATTGCGCATCACGTGCATATTCGGTCTCGGGGAAACGCTTGACCAGCGTATCCAGCGCCCGCATTGCCTGCATAGTTAATTCCTGATCGCGGCGCACATCGGATATTTGCTCGTAATAGCTCAGCGCTTTTAAGTAATGCGCATAGGCCACATCACGGTGGCCGGGATGCAATTCAATAAAGCGGTCCAGCGCAATAACGGCCTCGTCATACATTTGCCCTTCATAAGAGGAATAAGCGGCCATCAACTGCGCGCGCGTTGCCCACTCCGAATAGGGATGCTGGCGCTCGACCTCGTCGAAATAGCGCGTAGCCTCAATATAGTTTTCATCTTGCAACGCCATTTGCGCCTTGGAATAGAGTACCTCAACAGGCTCTTCAACCTGCACATCTTCTTCCGTGGTGCCGCACGCCGACAATAACAACAAACATGGCAGGGTCAGCACTAAAAACTTACGCAACGATGGCATGGATATGCTCCTTCAAATTATTCAGATGCAACAAAAATAGCCCCTCTCATAGGGAAATGAAAGGGGTAATCCGCTTTAACGGTCAGAAAACACGGGATGATTTTAAAGGGATGCGCCTTGCGATACATGCTTGGCAACGGCCAAAGACGCATAGGTCTCGCCGCTGCGCACGATCTCGTAATTATCAGGATCGGCAAACAGGGCGTGCAGTAATTGATTGTTCATGTAATGACCGGCTTTATAGCTCTCATATGCACCAATAATCGGGGCGCCCGCCAGATACAGATCACCAATCGCATCCAGCAATTTGTGACGGATAAATTCGTTATCATAACGCAAACCGTCCTCATTGATGACAGAGGTATCAGTCAGGACAATGGCGTTATCCAGTGAGCCGCCGCGCGCAAGACCTGCGGCGCGCATGGCTTCGACTTCTTTTTCGAAACAGAACGTACGCGCGCTGGCGATATCATGCAGGAAATTGCCGTTTAGAAGGCTGAGTGAGTATTTTTGCTGGCCGATAACGGGCTGGGCGAAATCAATTACGCCCTCGAAAGAGGCCACATCGGACGGGCGCAAACTGACCCATTTACCGTCTTCTTCGTAGCGCACTTCACGCAGGATTTTGATGGAGCGCAGCGGCGCTGCCTGAATTTCAATGCCCGCCTCGGTGATCATTTCCACGAAAGGCAATGCGCTGCCGTCCATAATCGGCACTTCGCCGCCATCAATCTCGACGGTCACATTGTCAATGTTCATCGCGCGCAAGGCCGACATCACATGTTCAATCGTACCCACGCTCGCGCCCGCTTCATTGGCGATAACGGTGCAAAGGCGGGTATCGGCAACATTATCAAATGCCGCCGGGATAACATTATCTTGCCTGCCCAGATCAATGCGGATAAAAGTAATGCCGGAATCACTCTCCGCGGGGCACAAGGTCATAGTAATCTTGTCGCCGGAATGAAGGCCAACGCCTTGGCAGGAAACTGATGTCTGTAATGTCTTTTGCATATCTAAGGTGTACCGCTTGGAAGCTTTTGTTTTTATATTACTCTATGCTTACCAATATAGGGAAACTGCTGCATAGCGGCAAATAACACTTTGTTGCAGTTTGTTACATTTAATCATTTGGGTTAAAACGAAATTTTTAATCCAAGCCCCTCATACGCCGGGCACAAAAATCCTGCGCCGCAAGCAATAAGCCCCGCACGAGGCGGGGCTAACTTGCAGGAGCAAACTAAAATCCTAGAATTAATTGGCCTGACGACGCAAGAAGGCTGGAATATCCAACTCGTCCTCGGCTGCCTTTGGTTTGGCAGCTGGTGATTCGATATTGAGCGAGCCTTGGGCAGGCGCCTTTTGCATGGCTTGTGCGCCACCATGGAAAGATGGCGTGCTTCCGCCGCCGCTTCGGCGCGGGGAATGATCTTCGCGGGCGTTCATGGCATTTTCAACTGTGTGTTGAAGGGAGCCTGTAATACGCTCGAACAAAGACGGCGTTCTTTTGCGCTCGGTCTGCGCAGGCTGTCTTGGCGGGTTCAGCTGTAGACTGGACGCTGTTCCTGCACCTGTGCTTTGCGGTGGAGGCATACCCATGCCGCCTGTTTGTTGCAGCAGAGATTTTGTTTCCGTCTGATCAGCGAAAAATTCAGGCTGCGCAGGCTTTGGCGGAATAAAAGAATCCTTGTAACGCGTGCCGCGCATTGCGGTGTTATAGGCATCTTCACTGCCCTCGCTCTGCTCGGTGAAACGGGATTGTTCAAACATATCGCTTTCGGCTTCAACAGGCGCCTTTGGCGCGGACGCAGCAGATTGCAACGCGGAGAAAGAAGCCGTTGGAGCCGCTTGCGGCGCAGCCGGCTGGCTGGCGGCATAGGCCTGAACAGGCGTTGTTTCGTTTGATGTTCTTGGTGTGGCGCGCTCCAGCACTTTCGTGCCGCCGCCATTACCGCCGCCAGTGGCAGAGATGGACAAACCGCCCTTATCGCCGCCGCGTTTGGCTGCGGATTCACGCTCAATACCTGTGGCAACGATAGAAACGCGCATTTTACCCTCAAGACTTTCATCAAAAGTCGCACCAAAGATAATATTCGCATCGGGATCAACTTCATCACGGATGCGGTTACAGGCTTCATCGGCCTCGAACAAGGTCATGTCATAACCACCAGTGACGTTAATGATAACGCCATGCGCGCCCTTCATGGACACATCATCCAGCAGAGGATTGTTAATCGCGGACTCGGCGGCCCCGATGGCGCGCTTGTCGCCTTCGGCCTCGCCAGTCCCCATCATCGCCTTGCCCATTTCCAGCATCGCTGTGCGAATATCGGCAAAATCCAGATTAACCAGACCGGGACGAACCATCAAATCGGTCACGCCGCGCACGCCGGCTTGCAGGACGCTATCGGCCATTTGGAAGGCTTCGGCAAAAGTTGTTTTTTCGTTCGCAATGCGGAACAAATTCTGGTTCGGGATCACGATCAACGTGTCCACGTAATCCTGCATTTCCTCAAGGCCCTGCTCGGCCATTTTCATGCGGTGTGAACCTTCAAAGTGGAATGGCTTGGTCACAACACCAACGGTCAAAATGCCTTTTTCGCGGCACGCTTTGGCGATAACAGGCGCTGCGCCTGTTCCTGTACCGCCGCCCATGCCTGCGGTGACAAACGCCATATTCGCGCCGTCCAGATATTTTAAAATCTCTTCAATTGATTCTTCGGCGGCTGCGCGGCCAATTTCGGGTTTCGATCCGGCGCCAAGGCCGCCCGTAACATTTACGCCCAGCTGCAACGTGTTCTCGCACAAGGAATTGTCCAGCGCTTGGGCATCCGTGTTACACACCAGAAACTCACACCCCTCGAGGTTAGAGGAGATCATGTTGTTCACGGCATTACCGCCTGCACCACCAACACCGATCACGGTGATCTTTGGGGATAACTTGTGCACTTCTGTCGGTTGCATTTTAATATTGATCATATTGAAACCTCTTTGATTGCCCGGGAATTCGGGCGGCAAGAAAATTTGTTGGGCTTAGGGCTTTGATTCCCTGATTTGCAGTTTATGAAAGTTTGATTCCCGCGAAAAGGGAAAAAACTAAAGGATACAGGCGATTGCTGTGGATTACTCGTACTCAGATCATATCACCGCCTCAGATTAAAAAGCAAAGAATCAGATTAAGTGACTCATGTAACTACATATTTTGAATCTATTCATTTTCAAGCTTAGCGCGCAAACACCCAAAAAATAATATTCACCGCGACTTGTGGATAAGTTTTGTATGGAATGTTTGTAAGTCTAAAATGAAGCGTAGCAAGCTTCGTGAAGACTATCGGCCAGTAAACCAACGCTGGAATATAAACCGCCTGTTAGAAACATTAGCGCGGCATTTCTTAAGCGTTTCTTGGTTAAAAACGCCACAGCCGCTATACCAGTTGCAGCGAAAAGAAACATTTTTATTTTCCAAAGCATATCACCGCCGTAAGCGTGCATTACCAAGCTAAATGCGAAGAATATCAAAACTGAAATGGCGCATAGCAGGGCTAAATAGCGGTCTAAAACCACCAAGTTTCTTTGAAAAATACTATAGCCACCGTAAATTAAAAAGATCACTAAACCGATCAATATTACGCTGGCGATATTAAAGGCCGATAAAATCGAGACGGTATTTTCAAACAGGCACTGGATCACCAGTTCTCTTTCATCCAGAACTTCACCCGCTCCCAGAGCGTTCCCGGCTCCACCTGCGCCATGATGTCGGCGGGCATCTCATCCGAGCGCTCGGAGATATAGGTGAGCAGGCCAGCGGTGGTCGCAAAAGCGGGGCCGGAGACCGCATCGGGCAAGCCTGATAACCGTATAGGCTTACCAAGGCGCACCTGTTTGTCCAGTACATGCCCCGCAAGCTCGCGCATACCCGGAATTTGCGACGCCCCGCCCGTCAGCACCACGCGGCGCCCCAAAACAGGGCCTAGACCGCTGTCATTCAGGCGCGCGCGGATTAGCTCGAACATTTCTTCCAAGCGCGGCTGGATAATCCCGATCAGCAGCGAGCGCGGGATATGATTAGGCCCCGAGCGTTCATCCTCGCCGATTTTGGGCACGTCTATCAACTCGCTCTCATCCGTGCTGGAGGCCATGGCCGAGCCGTAGAGCGCCTTCATGCGCTCGGCATCAGCAATCGAGGTGGTGAGCACTTTGGCGATATCATTGGTCACATGCCGCCCGCCAATGGGAATGGCATCGGTATAGATCAGCGCGTTGTTCTGAAACACCGCCACGGATGTCACCCCGCCGCCCATATCAATGACCGTGCAGCCCAAATCCATTTCATCCTCGACCAGCGTGGCCAAACCCGCCGCATAGGCCGAATTACAGAGCGCGGAAATATCCAGATGCGAGCGCTCGATACAGGTCGCCATATTCCGCAGCGCACCAATATCCGCGCCGACCAGATGAATATCAACATGCATATCATGGCCGTAAAGGCCGCGCGGCTCGTTAATGCCGTCATGGCCATCGACGCGGTAGCCGACCGGAATGGTATGGATAAGCTCTTGGCTCTCGCTCATCTCCTCTTCCTGCGCCTTGGCCAGCGCGCGGCGAATATCGTTATCCGTAATTTCATGGCCAAGGATTTTGACCTCGGCGCTGTGACTATAAGAGGCAGTATGCACGCCCGGTACATTGACGATCACCTCGCGCAAAGGATAGCCCTTCATGATGTCCGCGGCCATGTTTTCGGCAGCGTGGACGGTTTGGCGAATGGCGGCCTCGGCCTTGTCCAGATCAACCACGGTACCGCTTTTGATGCCTTGGGATGCCTGATGACCAACGCCCAACACCTCGAACGTGCCCTCATCATCGACGACGCGGCCAATGAAACAGGCGATTTTGCTGCTCCCTATATCGAGAGCCGCCAGCAATGATCCGCGTGGTTTTTTCTTATGTTTCATAATAGATTATATATCGTTACCGCCCGAATGCGCGGCCTTTAAGAAGTTGTCGACGTTAAATTCCTGCACCTTACCGGGCGCGGTTTGCACTATAACACGGTCGGCCTTGCGCAGGTCAATATGTTCCAGCGATTTTCCGAGAATTGCCTTATCCTCCTCCATCATCGCCAAACGGCGCAGCGCCAGCCCGATGTCTTCGGCGGGCAGCTTGATATGCAACCCTTCCGTTGTTTTCAAATCCCAGCGGCGATTTGCCACAAATTGCGCGGATTCTATGCGCTCATAAATTTTTGGCTCAGCGCTTAAGGTACGCAGAAGCTCGGCAGCATTTTCCTTGCTGCCCTCCCCGCTCACCATCACCAAGCCGGAAAAACGTTTGAGACCGTAATCGGTAAGCACAGCGCCTTGGCCATCTATCAAATACAGCTTGCCCGCATTCTGCCAGAGCGCAAGCGGCGTGCGTTCCTCCAGCGCTATATAAATGGTATCAGGCAAGCGGCGTTCGACCTGTACAGATTTCACCCATGACACACGCTCGATCAGCTCTTTCGCGCTTTGCGGGTTAAAGGAGAATAAAGGATCGCCCTGTTGCACATTCACCAACCCCAACAGTACTTCAGGGTCGGTATTGACACGCCCTTCGACCAGAATATTGGCCACGCGGAATCCAGCATCGGCGCTACTTACTATCGTTTTATGACGGCTCCATTCGGCTGCGCTTTCAATCGCGCCGCTCAAATACAGCCACGCGCCCGCCCAGACAACAAATAC
>CAXBAL010000025.1:0-13548 GCA_963973475.1 uncultured Micavibrio sp. | reverse complement strand
TCCCCCTCCTCCAACTCCTTTGCAATCGTCATGTTTGTTTGATAATCAACATTGACCGTGACTTCTTTGAAAATGAGGCAATATCTTGAGTTATTCGCGTTCTGCGGAAGCGCAAGAAAGTTAATATCGGTGCCGAAAGATGTATCTGCGCTTGTTGTCCCGCTTATCGACAAATCTACAGAATCAGTGCCGTCCTCGAAAAGGAAACTATTTGTTCCCATTTCCTTTTGTCGCTCAAGAAGGGAAGATTTTAAACGGTTGCGCAGAGTTCCCAAACTTACAGTCCGGATATAATTGATCGGTTTCTTATCGACAATAACCTCAACATGCGTTTCAAAATAATCGCCGCGAGAGCAGCTCACCCCCGCTTGCACTTGAAGCAAGAGCGGACTAACCAACAATGTCAGAAGTGGAGAAATCATTTTAAACCAGCCCCTTCGCTACCTATACTTATATTAAAGCATATATTTTACGACATTCAAAAGGCAGAGAAGTTTATTTACATGCCAGAGCAACGCGCTTGTATTCATCCGGCGTATCAATATGCCCGTTAAATTCGTTCATTTTTGACGATATTTCTTTCGAATAAACCTGCAGGGCATCGTTTTGCGCGTGCGTGTATAATTATATTCAATGGGAGCCGATACGAATTTAAAATCTATATCGGTGGCATAATTCTGGAACTTCAAACACCCGCCGCCATCGCTTTGCACATTCAATAATAAAGGAGCGCTCAATAATAGCTTCAAAGAAATCATGGTCTACACTCTTAAGGTTGTGAACAAAAACATCAAGAGTTCCAGCCACTTTGTCACGTTAGCACGGGTTTACCGTGCAGTATTCCATCAGTATAGCTTGAAATATAAAGATCAATCAATTGTCCCGGTGCAATTGCCTCACCCATAGGTTCATAATCAATGAGAGCAAAATTCTCGCTACGGGCGTTATTACCGCTCTCGACAATTGCGGTTACGGTTTTGCCGGTTTGCTTGCGATGAAATTCTTCCAGCTTTGTCTCGCCCAGCGCACGTAAACGTGCCGCGCGGTCTTTACGAACAGGCACAGGAACTTGATCCGGTATGCGCGCCGCCGGTGTTCCCTCACGCTCGGAATATGGGAACACATGCAGGAAGCTAATGTCACATTCCTCGACAATGCGTAGGGTGTTTTCGAACATTTCCTCGGTTTCGGTCGGAAACCCGGCGATAATATCCGCGCCAAAGGCTATATCTGGACGTAAATCACGGGCGCGGTTACAAACGTCAATTACATCGGCGCGTAAATGGCGGCGTTTCATGCGCTTTAAAATCATATCATCACCTGCTTGCAGGGATAAATGCAAATGGGGCATAAAGCGCGGCTCTTCGGCGATCAAGCGCCATAGATCCTCGTCAATCTCGACAGGGTCAAGGGACGACAGCCTAAGACGCTTTAATTCCGGCACTAAAGCCAGAACGCGGCGAATCATTTGCCAAGCGTAGGCTTCCCAGGCAAATCCGGCCCATAGGATGTAACATCAACGCCGGTCATGACAATTTCGTTATAGCCCTGTGCCACCAAAGCTTTGACTTGTTCGGCAATAACGCCAATAGGAACAGAACGCGAATTTCCGCGCCCGTAGGGGATAATGCAGAAAGTGCAGCGGTGATCGCAACCATTTTGCACCTGAATAAAGGCTCGGGATTTGTCCTCCAACCCTTGAATAAGGTGCGAGGCCGTTTCCTGCACGGCCATAATGTCATTGACCATGACACGCTGCTCATCCGCGCCGCCGCCCCAGCTCTCCGCTTTTAGCTTTAGGTCATTGCCGATGATCTGATCGACTTCGGCCATTGCGGCGTATTTATCAGGCGTTATCTGAGCGCTACACCCTGTGACGATTATTTTTGCATCTGGGTTTTCCCGGCGCGCGCGTCTGATGGCCTGACGGGCTTGGCGCTCGGCCTCTTTGGTCACGGCGCAGGTATTGAATATGATGGCATCGCCCAGCCCTGCCTTTTGCGCATGGTCACGCATGACCTCTGATTCATAGGCATTCAGGCGGCAACCAAAAGTTACGACTTGTGGATCTTGGGGCTTGCTCATGGGCGTTTTATAAGGGGATTAAGACGATTCCGTCAATGAAATTCGCACTTATTTCCTGTTTAGCTTTTCTTGCAAAGCAAAGTTATCCGCAGCTTTACGGCAAATACGGTAATATTTCTATACTTTTGACCTATTTTTTTGTAATATAACTACAAAATTAAATAATAATAATAAATTACAGGGAACCATCATGAACAAACTCAGCATAGATCCTCTCGTTTTTAACAGCCGCGCAAATGTGGACGTTCTGGCCGACAAGGCCGAACAATCAGGAACAGATTTACTTAAGTTCGCACAGCAGCTAGCTGAAGCAGCCAATCATTCTAAAAAAGCTCCCTATGCTCAATTCTCTGTGCAAAAAATCAGCTTAGGTGAGGATGCCCCGACAAAGGGGATTGTCGATTTTGCCATTCTTCATGCCCTGATGGATAAAAAAGAAATCGCCCCGCCAGAGAATGAGGCATTCGAACAAGAAGCGGCCAACGATGCAGAGCCGCAATCAGCCATTGCAACGCGTCAAGCACCTTCCGCCAAGAACGATAACGATGGCGCGACAAAAGGACTGAGCGAAACATCAACAAGAATGTTTAAAGAAAATACGCCCGACAGCCCGGCTCAAACTCATAGGGCGGATCACAGTGACCAACGCGAAACGCCGCGCAAAACCTCTAAAGCGAAAAAAATTGGTGTGGTCGACAACAATATTCTGGATTTCAGTTTCGCTGTTACCAAAAGCCCGCATCATATTATGACTGCGGCTTGTATGTTGCGCACCGACACCGCCGTCAAACAGGAAAATGACGCGCCTATCTATGAGCGCTCCGGCAGAGTGGGTGATATTCAGGATGTGGACAACATGCCGGCTATCGCCAATTTTCTGTTTTCATGGGTGCATGACTGTATCCCCGAAAAAGACCAGCCTGAATTCCGTGAGAATTGCAGAAAACTCGGGCTTGTCGGCGACGAAGCCACAATTGGCTTCACGGCACAGATTGCGTAATAATACAGCCTTAATATTAAATTTACCCACATTTGTTAGGATTGTTCCCTAAAGCTTATGAGGGATATAATGATTATTGATGTGAAAGCAGAGCTGGCAAAGGCATCCAGACGCACAGTTTACGGCAGTATGGAACTGGCAGGAGCGCCCAGAGGCTATATTCGGGCAAACTCTTCCCCAGACACGGCGGCACTGGCTCTTGGCCGTTTGAAACAGCTAGCCAAAGACGGGCCCGTTTCGGGGCTGCATTTTAAACAGGCAATACAGGATTTCGGCAAAGCATCGCAAACACATTTTGCCAATGGCAATAAGGAGCTCGGCAATAAAGCGTCTGCCGCTTTTAATATTCTCGTACAAAGCTATATTGAGGCCACAGGGGATGTTGATGTCTACCGTGTTCTACCGGAAGCACAATCCATTGAGATCGCTTAGAGCCACCGCCCTTTAAAGACATAGTGAACGCCGCCTGTCATCGTAATACGGCCGCTTTGCTCATTCCAATTGAAGAACAATTCACCGCCCTCCAAAATAACCTTACACTCACGTTCGGCGAGACCACGGCGTACAGCAGCCACAACGGCGGCGCACGCGCCCGTTCCGCAAGCCTGCGTCTCCCCTGCTCCACGCTCCCATACGCGCATGCGCAGGGTATTTCTGTCGATGACATTGATAAATTCAACATTCACCCGCTCGGGGAATAAGGAATGATGCTCGATTTTCGGGCCTATCTCGCGCACCGGATACTCTTCAATGCTCTCGTCCAGAAAATATACGCAATGCGGATTGCCGATATTAACCCCGACCGGATCGCCTTCCAAGGGAAGATGCAATGTATCACAGTCTTCAGAAAGAGGAATATTGGCCCATTCCGACTTGGGAACGCCCATATCCACACTAATCATACCCGCTTGCCCGCGCGTGCATAACAATATCCCCGCCACCGTTTCAATGCTCACTTGTTCAGTGCCTTTTTCTGATAGGAGAATATCCCCCACGCAGCGCGTTGCATTCCCGCATGCCTCGACTTCGCCACCATCTACGCCGTTATATATTCGCATCAAGCAATCATTATCTGTATTTTTTGCGGCGCTCAGAGTAATCAATTGATCACACCCAATTCCGGTTTTTCGGTTTCCCATTGCCATTATTTGCGTCTTGGATATATCTTGCAGCTTAGCGCGCAGATCAATGATCACAAAATCATTGCCCAAACCGTGCATTTTTATAAAATCTATTGGCATCTCGGCATCCTTTATACTCCCTAGAAAATATACAGCCCCACCGCTTCATAGCAATATAAAAGGCTTTAATATATATATATTAGCAACCTCTTATTTTTGCATAATATAATATATTCATGTTACACTAAAGGTTAATATGTAAATTATATACTTTCGGAGGAAGTAGATATGAAATACGTATATCCGAATAATCTACTGGCAAGGCGGAGCGAGAAAAAGGAAATGATAAAAGGCGGCATCCTTCTGGCCGTTTTCATCCTTGTGATAGCGGGACTATTTTTTGCCAGTGAGTATGGCCAGTCCTACAGCATCATTCCAAGCTCCCTACATTGTATTCCTGAAGGAACTGAAATGAATTGCCGCCTGCAATAAAGCGGTCACATCACCTTATCCGCGCATTATGCTTGACATCGACAGGTAATACGCCTATTTTCCAGACAAATTTCCACTGACATTGTTGAATGATCAGTGCTTAACGGTACACCGTGCTCGGCGAATATACGCTCAGCGCGGCTTAAACCTTTTTATGGATTTGAAGTATGTTTGAGTCACTCAGTGACAAATTAGGTAACGTATTCGGCAAGCTCAGAGGCAAAGGCTCCCTGAGCGAGAATGATGTCATGGCGGTCAGCCGTGAAATCCGCGTTGCGCTGCTAGAGGCTGATGTCGCCCTTCCCGTGGTGAAGGAATTTATCGCCAGCGTGAAAGACAAAGCCGTTGGCGAGAAGGTTATCAAGGGCGTAAACCCCGGCCAGCAAGTTGTGAAGATTGTACATGACGAACTGGTAAAAATGCTGGGCGGCGGCAGTGAGGCCGACAAGAAACAGCAAGAACTGAAGTTCGGCAGTGCGCCGAGCGCGTATTTGATGGTCGGTCTGCAAGGCTCTGGTAAAACGACCTCCACGGCAAAAATCGCCAAAATGCTCACTGATAAGCAGAAGAAAAAGGTCTTGATGGCCTCCCTCGACGTTTATCGCCCCGCGGCGCAGCAGCAGCTTGCAATTCTGGGTGAGCAAACAGGCGTTGAAACCCTTTCCATTGTCGAAGGTCAAAAGCCCGTTGATATCGCCAAGCGCGCACTGGATGAAGCCCGCAAAGGCGGCTTTGATGTGGTCATGCTGGATACCGCTGGTCGCCTCTCCATTGATGAGGAATTGATGGCCGAGGTCGAAGCGGTCAAGAAAGCTACCAATCCGGTCGAAACCTTACTCGTGGCCGATGCCATGACGGGGCAAGATGCCGTGCAAACCGCTGATACCTTCAACAAACGCGTTGAGCTAACCGGTATCATGCTGACCCGCGTGGATGGCGATGCACGCGGCGGTGCGGCCATGTCTATGAAGGCCGTCACAGGCAAACCCGTCAAGCTGATGGGGACAGGCGAGAAATGGACCGAGATCGAGCCATTCTACGCCGACCGTATTGCCGGCCGTATTCTGGGCATGGGCGATATTGTCTCCCTCGTTGAGAAAGCCTCGGAAACCGTTGATCGCGACGAAGCCGAGAAAATGGCGGAGAAATTCAAAAAGGGTAAATTCGATTTCAACGACCTTTTGTCCCAAATGCGTCAGATGAACAAAATGGGCGGCATGGGCGCAATGATGAAAATGCTCCCCGGCCTTGGCAAAATGTCGGGCATGTTGGAACAAGCGGGCATGGATGACAGCTTTATTACCAAACAAGAAGCGCTCATTTTATCCATGACCAAAGCGGAGCGCGAGAACCCTGCCCTTCTTAATGCTTCGCGCAAGAAACGCATCGCCGCCGGATCGGGCGCGAGCGTGCAGGATTTGAACAAGCTGGTGAAACAGCAAATGCAAATGGCCACCATGATGAAAAAGATGAAAAAAATGGGTATGGGCGGCATGATGAAACAAATGAAGGGCATGATGGGCGGCAAGATGGACGAGCTGGAAATGATGGCCAGCTCTATGGACCCTGATGCCCTCGGCGCCGATATGGCTGATCTTGATCAAGGCGGCGCACTCGGCCCCAACCCGTTCGCGGGCGGCGGCAACCCCTTCGGCGGCGGCGCTGGCGGCCTTCCTCCCGGCTTGGGCAATATGGGCGGCGGAATGCCCGGTATGCCCTCCCACGGCGGCAAGAAAAAAGACCGTAAGAAGAAAAAGAGATAACTAGACTTTCAACTGATTGAAATTAACCAAAAGGAGAAAACTAAAATGGCACTAGCAATCAGACTATCCCGTGGTGGACGTAAAGCCCGCCCATTCTACCGTATCGTTGTAGCCGACAAGCGCATGGCGCGTGATGGCCGTTACATCGAAAAACTGGGTACCTATAACCCGCTTCTGGCCAATGACGATGAAAACCGTGTGAAATTGGTAGAAGAGCGTATCAAGTACTGGCTCTCTCAGGGTGCCCAGCCATCCGAGCGCGTAGCGATTTTCCTTGGTAAAGCCGGAATTATCGACATGCCGGCCCAGCCAAACCGTCCGAATAAATCGGCCCCTGGCGAAAAAGCAACAATGCGCATCGAAGAAAAAGAAGAGAAGCGTAAAGCTGCTGCTGAAGCTGCCAAGGCCGCTGAAGAAGAAGCAAAGGCCGCCGCTGCTGCTCCTGCTCCTGAAGAAGCACCTGCTGAAGAGGCCCCTGCCGAAGAGGCTGCTGCCGAAGCACCTGCTGAAGAAGAAAAGCCTGCTGAATAAGCAGATTAACTCGAACTGGAACCCTCTCCATAGCGGAGAGGGTTTGGTTATATCCAAATGACACAAGATAAACGCCTACCGCTTGCCAAAATCGCCTCCCCTCATGGGGTAAAAGGTTTGGTCAAAATCTTCCCGTATGGCGAGGATATCGAGCTATTGGAAACGCTGGAGGTTTATGCAGACGACAAGCCTGTTAAAATCACGCTGAAAAATGCGCTCGGTAAATTTATTCTGGCCGAGATTGATGTCATCCAGAGCCGCGAAGATGCCGAAAAATGGAGCGGAACCGAGCTTTTTGTTGATCAAGACGCCCTGCCAGAAATCGAAGAAGATGATACTTTCTATTATCACGACCTGATCGGCCTGAAAGCCTTGAACGAGGACGGCGAAGAAATCGGTGCAGTTATTGCCGTGGATAATTACGGCGCGGGTGATTTGTTGGAAATCCGCAAAAATACGGGCGAGAAATTCCTGCTGCCCTTCACCAATGATTACGTCCCCACCGTCGATATGGATAAGGGCTGCGTGACTATTATCGAGATGGAAGAACTCTAAAGTGAGCGATAAGCTGGTTTTGCTCAAGCGTGCGATCTCGCAAGGAGAGGCGCTGGTGACCAAATCCTTTTTAGAAAGCCATAACATACCCGTCTATTTGATGGATCACGATGACGTGCTAAACTTTAACGGAATTCGCCTGATGGTGTTTGAGCACAATTTGGAAGACGCTGCCGCACTGCTGGAAACCACCGATTTAACCGTAGATGAATAATAAACCTATGCCCCTCCACTTTAACATTCTAACCCTGTTCCCAGAGATGTTTCCGGGTTGCCTAGGACAATCTTTGAGCGGTAAGGCGCTGGAGAGCGGGCTTTGGGGCTATCGCAGCATTGATATCCGCGAATTTGGCCAAGGGGTGCATAAAACCGTAGATGATACGCCCTATGGCGGCGGCGCGGGCATGGTAATGCGCGCCGATATTATTGAATCCGCGCTGTGTTACGCGCCAAATCCGGGCAAGAAAATCTATATGTCCCCGCGCGGGCGGCCTTTGACGCAGAAATTCGTTAAGGAACTATCCGCGCTGGATGCGATCACCATCCTCTGCGGGCGCTATGAGGGCGTGGATCAGCGCGTGCTGGATGCGCATGAATTCGAGGAAGTCTCGGTCGGGGATTATGTGCTCTCTGGCGGGGAGCCTGCTGCGCTCATCCTCATGGATGCCTGCATCCGCCTGCTGCCCGGTGTGATGGGAAATGTGCAGACCGCGCCGGAAGAAAGCTTTTCCGAGGAGCGCGGCGGACTTTTGGAATACCCGCATTACACCAAACCCGCGGAATGGACGGACAAAAACGGAACACTGCGGGCTGTGCCGGAAATCCTGCGCTCAGGCAATCATGGCAAGATCAGTGAATGGCGGCACGAACAATCACTGGAAATAACGCAAAAAAATCGCCCTGACCTGCTAAAAACGTAATAATTTGCTTGATTTAGCGCTTTAATCCACATATAAAGCAACACAACTTTTTTAAAAAGATAAGTGATCCGCCGGTGTCTTAATGTTGAGATGCTGAATTTACGGGGTCCAGCATAAATAAAAGGAAAGAACTAGAAATGAATACATTACAAAAATTTGAAGCCAAACAGCTGGCAACCCTCAAAGAAGGCAAAAGCATCCCCGACTTCGGTCCGGGTGACACAATCAAAGTTAACGTGCGCGTTAAAGAAGGTACACGTGAGCGTGTACAGGCATTCGAAGGCGTTTGTATCGCCCGTAAGAATGACGGCATCAATGCCGGCTTTACTGTCCGCAAAATCAGCTACGGCGAAGGCGTAGAGCGCGTATTCCCGCTCTGGAGCTCCCGTATTGACTCAATCGAATTGGTGCGCCGCGGTTCTGTCCGTCGTGCGAAGCTTTACTACCTGCGTGATCGCTCCGGTAAATCTGCCCGTATTTCCGAGCGTACAACCGGTTACGGTATCGAAGCCAAAGATGAAAGCATTCAGGAGATTTCACAAACCGAACGCAGAAAAATGAAGCAGGCTGAAAAGAAAGCCCGCCGCGAAGAAATCAAAAAAGAAGACGCCGCGAAAAAGGCTGCTGCTGAAAAGGCTGCAAAAGAAGCCGCCGCAGCAGAAGCGAAAGCCGCTGAAGAAGCCGCCGCAGCAGAAGGTTCATCAGAAGAATAAGCCCTGCTCTTTCGTAGATATTAAAAAAAGGCTCCGTTTTACCGGGGCCTTTTTTCTACCTGTTTCACTCGCTCACTTTTTTATATTAAAACTTAATCTCTCACCGATAGCGGGGCCTTTAAATTCAGAGCCTTATGCCCGCTCAGTATTCCCGTTAAATGTATTTCATCATTGCGGGCAAATAACGCAATCATATCGTCGTCTAGATTTCCGATATAATGTTCCTGCTCATGCAAAACCGCATAGAGCGTTTTGCTTTTGCGCTCCAGCACAATGATGTCGGCACGCACATAAGCCGGATCAAAAAACCGGATGAAAGCGTCCCCGCGTGCGTTCTTTAAAAATTCTGCTTGTATCTCTGATAACATTATTATTTCTCCTCTACCCCTAACTTAAGGAAATTGCTCTAAACCCGGTGCCGACGGCGCGGTTGATTGCGCTGGATTTGTGTTCTCAGGAACGCTCATGGCCGCTTGAATATCCGCATTTGGTACGCCCATTTCTTCCAACCGGGCATTTACCGCGTTTACTGCTGAGAAGCCTGCACTTTCCAAGGTTTCATTCAAACCTTCGCGCGCGGCCCATGCATCATTGGCAACATCGCCCATAACAGCACTGAACTCGTGGTCGTCAGAATTATTTGAAAGCATAGCGGCTTCTTTTGAAATAAGCTCAAGAGCCTCATCATAGAGTGCGACATCTGCCACGCCTGAATTATCAAATATATTAATTTGCCCGCTATTCATTAATTGCATAACGGCAGCGGATTGGCCGCCCATTTCAGTGCTAAAGCGCATCATATCGCCGGCAATATCTTGGAGTGCATATTGCGCGTTTTGATTGGCTTGGGCCGCAAAACCTGCCCAATCACCCACATCAGAGACTTCCGGCAATTCATCCCTTGTCAGGACATCTGCGCCTCGGCCTTCCGCATGTATGGCAACAAATAATTCCTCGCCCTCATGCGTAATACCTGTTTCAAGCACATCGCTATAGTCTTTGCCAAATATGGCTTCTGATAACCAACCCATTACTTATTTGCCCTCTATTACCATCGTTTGTCCTGCCTTTTCGGCTTTATTCGAATTGACTTTACTGCATCATTTCTGCTTCAATTCGTTTCACACTCTTGAATTGTATTCTGGAAAGTTTAAATAACTCTTAACAGGTTAAAAAATTAAAAATGACAAATTCCCCGCGCACTCTTTTTCAGAAAATCTGGGACGATCACGTTATTGAGCGTGACGAGAATGGCACGTGCCTGATCCATATTGACCGCCATTTGGTGCATGAAGTCACCTCCCCCCAGGCCTTTGAAGGCTTACGAATGGCGGGGCGCGGTGTGCATGCGCTGGACAAGACTTTAGCCGTGATTGATCATAATGTTTCCACCGCGCCGGATCGTCTTACCAATCTGGGCAATGAAGACAGCCGCATCCAGATCCAGACTTTGCGCTCCAACTGCGAAGAATTCGGCGTGCAGCTATTCGACATTTCCGATTCCCGCCAAGGCATTGTGCATATTGTCGGACCTGAGCAAGGCTTCACCCAGCCCGGCATGACGATTGTCTGCGGCGATAGCCACACATCCACCCATGGCGCGTTCGGGGCGCTGGCTTTCGGGATTGGCACGTCCGAGGTGGAGCATGTTCTGGCCACGCAGAGCCTGATCCAAAGCCCCGCCAAATCCATGCGTATTACCGTGGATGGCAAAACCGCACCGGGGGTTGGCGCGAAGGACATTATTCTGGCCATTATCGGCGAGATCGGTACAGCGGGCGGCACAGGATATGTGATCGAATACGCAGGCGAAGCCATTCGTGATTTATCCATGGAAGGCCGCATGACCATATGCAATATGTCGATCGAGGCCGGTGCGCGCGCCGGTATGGTTGCGCCAGATGAGACCACATTCAAATACATCAAAGGCCGCCCGATGGCGCCCGAGGGCGAGCATTGGGAAATGGCCGTGAACTGGTGGAAGAGCTTGGCCACCGATGAAGGCGCGACCTTTGACCGTGAAGTAAGTTTAAAGGCCGAAGACATCGCCCCCATTGTCACGTGGGGCACCACGCCCGAAGACGTTGTGCCTATTACAGGCGAAGTGCCGGACCCGCTTAGTTTCGAAGATGCGCATAAGCAGAAATCGGCGCAGCGTATGCTGGACTATATGGGGTTGAAAGCCGGAACAAAAATGACCGATATTCCCGTTGATAAAATCTTTATCGGGTCGTGCACCAATGGGCGCATTGAAGATATGCGCGCAATTGCCGAAATCGTGAAAGGCAAGAAAGTGGCTGACGGTGTCTCGGCTATGGTTGTCCCCGGCTCCGGCCTTGTAAAAATTATGGCCGAGGAAGAAGGCATTGCCGATATCCTGATCGAGGCCGGATTTGACTGGCGCGAGCCGGGTTGTTCCATGTGCCTTGGCATGAACCCCGACCAACTAGAGCCAGGCGAGCGTTGCGCCTCCACCTCCAACCGCAATTTCGAAGGCCGCCAAGGCAAGGGCGGACGTACGCATCTCATGTCTCCGGCTATGGCCGCCGCCGCCGCGATTACGGGAAAACTTACCGATGTAAGAGCATTATAAAACTACCCTTTCATATTCTCCTGAATTAAAAGCTGGATTTTCTTATTCATAATTGTGTATATTTATCCTAATAAAAAAAAGAACAGGGTTTTAAAATGTATACAGGTGACATAAAAGAATTTACTCAAGACGTGCGGCCACAAACAACCGCCCGTATATTTAATTTTCATACGCAAAAACAAAAAAAAGAGTCTGAATCTAGATCTGCCAGTACAGAATCGACTGATGTGCTTTATCAACGCGGTAAATACACATCGCATTTCCAACCGATTGTAAACATAGGCGCCCAAGGTCAACATATCGCCGGTTTTGAAACCCTGTCCAGAGATAAAAAGCAGCCCGATCTGCCTGTAGGTGAATATCTAAATCGCTTGCGGGATAATAACCAATTATTTGAACATGATTGCCAAATGTTTGAAAATGCATGTGAATTTTTATCAGAATTACAGCGCCATGGTAACAAATCCAGTTTTGTCAGCGTTAATTTCAGCGCGCAAACGCTATCGCAGCATGATCTCCCCGCTTTTTTAGAATTTACTCTGGCGCAATATCAACTCGATCCTTCCTGCCTGAAAATCGAAATTACGGAAGAGGAATTTCCGGAAACCGGACGTGCGCAGATTCTTGACAATATTTATGCCATACACGACCGTCTCAAGATGCGCGTAGCTATGGATGATTTCGGAACCGAGGCCTCGAACGAGGAACGCCTATCCTTGCTCGGCGCGTTTATATCCTCGGTAAAAATAGACAAAAGCCTTCTTGGTGATGCGGATTTGATAGCTCTAGCAAGCTCACCCGCTCTAAAAAATTATGAAATTATTGTTGAAGGTGTCAGCACGGATCACCAATACGCTATGCTCTGCAACCTATTCGAAGAGCCCGCCATTCAAGCTTACGCTCTGCACAAACCGATGTGTAAAGATCAGGCGCTTCAGATTGTAAATGAACACCATAGTTATAATTTCGACTAGGTAATATCCATTTACAGAGAGTGCGTGACTAAGCATAATGCCTGCAATAATTTTAACCTGAAGAATTGCGAGGCTACGTGGTCATACCCACGCCATATATACCCGACTGGCCGGATACATTTGATTTTGACACCGACCCTATATGTCAAAAGCAGTTCAAACCCTTCATAAAAGAAGAGCTGGCGTCCTTGCGCGCCTATGACGATGAACGTCCCGATGAGAAGACCTATATCTTCCACCAGCATGCTGCGCGCGTCGCCAAGGATGTGAAAAAAACCTGCCTGCATATGGGGCTATCCGAAATTATTGCCAATAATATGTACTGGGCCACCCTGCCCCATGATATCGGCAAACGATTGTTACCTGTCGAGATGTGGGACAGTGAAGAAAAGCCATCCGGCGTTATTAAAAAGGTACGCCGTACGCATACGCTTTTGGGCGTACAGATTGTCAGTGAGCTGTTTGGCGATGTTCCGCACCCATTTAAAGCCTTAATGGTAGATATTATGGCGCACCACCATGAACAGCTAAACGGAGAAGGTACGCTTGGCCTTAGCGGAGACAGGCTTTCCAAACCCGTACGCCTTGCCGCGATTGTCGAGGCGTATGACGGGTACCGAATTTGGCGGCCGCATTTCGGCGACCGCGATATCAGCCCGCCAGCCGTTATCGAGCGCATGCGCGAGGAAAAAGGCGCCGATATCTATGATCTGGATTTGCTTGAAGCCTTTGCGCAAATGAAGATAAACGAGTATAACACTATAAAAAACTTCTCAATAAAAGCTAGTAAAGCTAGTAAAG
>CAXBAL010000024.1:0-13553 GCA_963973475.1 uncultured Micavibrio sp. | reverse complement strand
TAGCGGCGCGCAATTCGGTCTCGAGAGCTATAGCAGCGGTGGAACGGCTCGCAAAAAAGTGTCGAAAAGTCACATAGACGCAATTAACGCTTTGACAAAAGGGCGTAAATCTCCAGAATAAGCCTATGCAAAACGGCTCCCCCTTATTACAAAATTCCGGCTGGATGGTGGTGGAAACATTACCGCAAGATGGCGCATTGCGAAGCTATACGCGTATTGAGCGTAACGGCAAGCGCGCCCTGTATATGGATTGCGGGCCGCAGGATGTGCCCTCTGCAACGCGGCTGGCCGCTGATTTTATTCCAATATGCGAATGGTTAAGATCGCTGGGCCTTCGCGCGCCCGAGATTTACGAAGTTGATTTGGAGAATAACGCGGCGATCATCGAAGATTTCGGCACGATTTCGGTCAAGCAGGCCATCGCTGGCGGTGTGGATGCTCAGCAGCTTTATAACGATGCAGCGGAGATACTAAAAATCATTCAGGCCGCCGATTGCCCACTAGCGTTACCCAATTACCAGAATTCTTTCATGCGCAAGGCGCGTCAGCGTTTTGCCGATTGGTATGTTCCCGTGCTGCGCGGAAAGCCGAACCCTCCCGGCTTTACCGAAGAGTATCACGCGCTCTGGGACGAGATCGAGCGCGGCATTGGTCCGTATAATGAATGCTTTATGCATGTGGATTTCCATGTCGAGAACCTTATGTATTTGGGCGGGGAGGGCTTAGGCTCGATCGGTATTATTGATTTTCAGGAGGGCATGTTCGGCCCCGAGGCTTATGATCTGGTCAATTTGCTGGAAGACATGCGCGCCGATGTACCGCGCGATATTCAAGAAGAATTGCTGAAGGGGAAATCCGAAGCCTATCTTAACTGGTACCGCGTCCTAGGTACGCAATTCCACTGCCGCCTTCTGGGGCAAATATTGCGCTGGTCTATTGTCGAGGATAAGCAACAATATATGCAATATTACGCCCGCCTGATTCCATACGTGCAACGGGCCTTGGAAAACCCCGTTCTGGCGCCTTTCAAGGCGTGGTTGGAACGAGAAAGCATTGTGCTTCAAGATGCCTCAAAGCTGGATTGGGATGCAGCGCGGCAATTTATTGGCAAAGATGCGGTTTAAAGCGCGATTTGCACTTGATTCTCGTGCCTATAGCTGTTTTTAAATACCATATTGATAATCAATTCACTTAACAATGGAGTTACCCCCATGGCCCTCGTTGCTGACCGACTGTCCCGCATTAAACCTTCCCCCACGATCGCTGTTACGAATAAGGCGAAGGAGCTGAAGGCCGCAGGTAAGGACGTGATCGGGCTGGGAGCGGGTGAGCCGGATTTTGATACGCCGGACTTCATCAAAGACGCCGCCAAGGCCGCCATGGATCGCGGTGAGACGAAATATACTGCCGTTGATGGAACGAACGAATTAAAAGATGCGATCATTGCCAAATTCAAGCGCGACAACAATCTGGACTATACGCGTGATCAAATCACCGTGGGTACGGGCGGTAAGCAAACGCTTTATAACGCCCTGATGGCCTCGGTTAATCCGGGCGATGAAGTTGTGATCCCTGCGCCGTACTGGGTTTCCTACCCCGATATGGTTTTACTGGCAGAAGGCACACCTGTTCCTGTGGCCTGCAGCAAGGAAAACGCGTTTAAATTGCAAGCCGCCGATCTGGATGCCGCCATCACCGATAAAACGAAATGGGTAATCCTGAATTCCCCGTCCAACCCAACGGGTGCAGCCTATAGCAAAGCCGAGATGAAAGCGCTCACCGATGTATTGGTGAAACATCCACATGTTTACATTATGACCGATGATATGTACGAGCATCTTGTCTATGACGGTTTTGAATTCTGCACCCCTGCGGAAGTCGAGCCAAAATTATATGACCGCACGCTGACCTGTAACGGCGTTTCCAAATCTTACGCCATGACCGGATGGCGCATTGGCTATGCCGCCGGTCCGAAAGAACTGATCAAGGCGATGGCGAAAATCCAGTCACAAAGCACATCTAACCCGTGCTCAATCGCACAGGCCGCCGCAGTTGGCGCGCTGAACGGCGATCAATCCTTCCTTAAAGAGCGTAATGATACGTTCAAGGAGCGCCGCGATATGGTGGTGGATATGCTTAATGACTGCGAAGGTCTGGAGTGCTTGAAGCCGGAAGGTGCATTCTACGTGTATCCGTCATGCGCTGGCGTTATCGGCAAAACCACCCCCGATGGCACGCGCATAGAAAGCGATGGCGATTTTGTAACCTATTTGCTGGAGAGTGTTGGCGTGGCCTGCGTTCAGGGCGAAGCGTTCGGACTGTCACCATGTTTCCGCATTTCCTACGCGACATCTACCGAGAACCTTAAAGAGGCCTGCAACCGCATCAAAACGGCTTGCGCCCAGTTAAAAGGCGAAGCCAAAGCGGCCTGATTCTAAGGGGTTAGCTAAGCAGGGCCTGTGGGAACAAGTTCCGGCGCATTTAGTTCGTGGTTATCATTGGCGGCAGGGGTGGCGACATAAGCCACACCGGGGTTCTGCATCCCATGCAAGTGCGCTTTTATGTTGTTGACTATAAAATCGCGCCCGAATTTGCGTTTTCTGTGTTGGCTGTGACCACCTTCAAGCGTATTCACTTTTGCGCCCATGGCGTTGGCAACTTCGTGGCTGTGCAGATTATAGCTGACCTGATCGTGACGCCCCAAAACAAAAGATATTGGCATTGATTTAAGAACTTCGGGGAAGCCGCTGGCTCGTACATTGTCCATTAATTCTTTCGTCGGACCATTCATGTAAAGAGCTTGTCTATGATTGGCAATTTCTTTCATCTCTTCATAAGATTGTGTGCCGGTTGCTGCTTTATAAAACTGACGTTCCAACCATGTCGTGCCAACGGCTCTATCACTAAATATGCGGGAATAAAGCTTCGCAAGCGGTGCAAACAGACCTGTGCTATGATAGGCCGAGCCATAAAAAGGCGAGGCGAATAAGGCGCTGTCATAACGGCTTTTGAAGGTCTTGGCGTTGTCTTCATCCATTAAAAGTTTGGTGAGTAAAAATCCGCCAGTTGAATGATTTGCTGCAAAAAGCGGTGCCGGATTCTTTGTTAAGCCATCCAGCTCTCCGTCAATATAAACAGCCTTTACAAGTTTTTCATAGTCTTCAAAGAAATCAATTTCATCCAATGGGTCCGGTAGGGTGACCAGAACGACGTTTATATTGTTCTCGGCCATTTCTTCTAACAGCTGTTCATATAAAAAGGGGCTGGATTTAAAGCCTTTAATGAAATGGACTTCGGCAATTGGGTTTTCACATTCTACGGCGGTAATCAGGGTATCGACGCCGCCAAGAGTCGCGTATTGGGTGGGGCAATGTTGAAATGCCTTTTTTGTGCCGCGTGCCACAGACGCAAATGCGTTTCTGTTATTCTCCAAACCGTTTCCCGCTTTTTATTGCTCTTAATATTCAAAAAGGATTATACAGGTATTTACGGATTTTTGCAGCAAAAAACGTCTAAAGCGTTGGTGGGTGCGGCCTATCCGTCTCTAGGGCGCAGGGTTTTTCGGAGGCTTCCGGCTTTTCGCCAAGGAAACCGAAATAGGAAATCCGTCCTCCGAATGTTAGGTAGTCAACAAAATTACGCTGTTGCGGTTTGTTATCACTTCCAAGATTTTGCGGCGGGAAGATCGTATCTATCTTATTAAGCTTTTTTTGATAACAGCATTCGTCAATATGGCCTTTTTCCAAAGCATGGTGCAGGCCTTCTTTGGCTTCATGGACAAGTATTTCCAGATGATCCCAAACCATGGCCCATCCGAAATCCTCCAGCATGTTGATTTTTTCATCACGGGCATCAATCGGGTTCATTTCCGTTAATCGCTTCGGTCTGTCTTCTTCCCCTCTGCGTTCCGCCGCGCGGGCAAATTCTTTGCTGTATAGTTTCAGTTGATCTTTATATTTTTGCTTATTAAAGGTCACGTTGCGGTCAATAATTTTGTCTATGAAAACAGCGTTTTCCTGCCCCAGTTCTTCTTCCAGATCGCGTATGGCCTTGGATGTATTGAACAGTAGGGGCACATTTAAAAGTGGGGCGCCTTCAGACGAATCAAGTCTGCCGAGAATCAAAAGTTTCCCCATGCGCTCTGGATCAAGATTAGGGGGTTTCAAGCCTGTTCCGATACTGACGCCGTGGCGTTTAAGTTGTCCGGTCAGATTTTTATTTTCGATGGCTCTGTCAAATTTTCTTCTGATCGCGTTCATCGAGGCCGCCATCGTGTTCTGCGCGGCGATATCGTCATAATACTGGTCAGAAAAAGGTGAAAAATAGGGCTTGAAGATCGTCTGCGCCGGCATACTGCGCTTCGGAATCTCAGCCAAAGGTAGATCTTTGTGCGAAAGGTGCCCCTCCCACTCATTAATAGGCTTAATAAATGTGTGCGCTTCGGCTTCGCGTTTGTTGATGTTGAAAGCTTCGGAATGAAATCCTGTTATACAATCGGATAATTTTGCCGAGCTGCCGTCGGCATAGGTGAAGCTCGTATCCAGTGCGGTGTGTATGGGCTCTGCCGAGAAGAAAAAGGTCTCTACTTGTGCATTGGCCTGATCCAGTATTTTTTTAATAACCGGAATGACCGTTCTTTCGGTCAGGCCAGAATGCAGGTTAAAATTGCCGGATAAGGATTTTTTTGGCTCGGGCAATTCGCGTAAAGGCTTTTTCAAGCCAAGACGCTCGGCGATATCACGAACTTTGTTAGTGAGGCCGTCTAAAGCATCGGAAAACTTTTTATCCCGATGCATGCTCCAGTCCTGTATTACTTTAATACTCTCTTCGCAACCGCGAATTTTTAGCTCCAGCTTGACCATATTGTTGTAATAGTCTTCGCGGTAAGGCTCGAAAGTTTTTTGTGCGACCTCCACCAGCATTTCGCTGTATTGCTGCGCTGTAAATTTGGGCTTGTTTGATCCTGGTCTGATCGGCATATTCAGGGCTGCGGCAGGGGTGCTACCGATAGAATCACCGGCCAGCATATCGTATTGCCATGCAATGGGAACGCCTGCTATTTCCTCAAGAAATATTAATGCCTGTGCATGAACAACGCCGTGCACGGAACCGCCGCCCAAATAGAGCGCTCTGTAATTTATGTCATCGGATTTTAAAAAAGCCAATGAGAACCCCTGTTCAACTGTTTTATTTTTTTCTTATATATTAGAGCAAATAATAACCATCCGCCCGGGAAATGCAAGATAAGGGCATTGTGCGGCGCACTCATGGCGGGATAACAGAGGCTTAAGGCGGGCTAGGACTGGAAGTATTTTGTCCGTAATGACTTCAGCCAGCTCTCTTTTTTAAGGTAATTGTTGTCACGGTTTCTAACTAAAGTGTCGCAGATTCGGTCGAACATAAACTGATTCTCTTCAATGATGGCGTTAGCAAAACGCTCCAGCTTTTTTACGTTCTCCGGGCTGGCATCGTCGATTTGTGGGGTGGGCATAGTGCCCATCAGGCCATTCTCGCTGGTATGCATAGATTTGTTGAAGACATAAAGGTTATCGCCCATTTCCTGACGAAAGCTATCAACCAGTGCCGATTCGGATGCGTGAAAGAGTATTTTTATAAGAGGCAAATCATTGACCGGATCCACAACCCCCAGACCACCATAACGGTTCCAGTCTTCTTTCTTAATTGATTTAAGATCATATCCTGTTCCAAGAACAATCATTAATGGCTTCGTATCTTCCGGAATATGCTGTTTGATAGCGCCATGATAGGAAATGCAGGGGTTGTCGAAGATGCTGCCGTCAATGCCTGAATACTCGGCGCGGTAATTGGTCTCCAGATGCTTGGCCTCGAAATGGTGGCATGGAAAATAAGTGGGCGCTGCACAGCTGGCCGTCACCGCATCGAAAATAGAAACATCGGGCGTTATTTTTTGATTGCGTTGCAAGGTCATTTTCTTGAGCCAAAGCGCGTGCCCGCCTTCATCAATGAAATTATTCTTCGTGTGAACAGGCGTCTCACTGGTTTCCCCATCTTCCGAAAGGGCGGTTAATTGGTCGCCATCAATATTATAGACTGGAATAATCAGGTTTTTAATGCTCTGGTTTAGTTTTGTATCGCCATATAAAGCCCGCAGAGCGCGTTTAAGATTTATGGGGTCGTAATGCCCATGCTTGAACAAAGAATCGAGCTGTCCGATCTTCATAGTCCGGTTATTGAAATCATGGATAAAGCCGCGGAAGTCGCGGAAGCGGTCGCGCGGGAAAATCTTGATTCCGTCGCGCTCGTAAAATCGTACCATATGCCGCGCCCTGAATTTTGGGGCATAGGCATTGTCTGATTTGGGAATATTCAGCGCGGCATTGAGAATTGAACCCGTGGAGGGGCCGCAAAACGTATCGACCATATCCGCCATGCGCAAACCTGTGGTCTCTTCCATTCTCGCCATAATATGCGCAGGAATAAGGCCGCGCATGCCGCCGCCGTAATTAAAGAGAATGATATGTGTGTTTTTCTTACTGGACATGTTCTTTTTCTAATATGGTAACGCGCCTTTAGGGGAAAGGAAAGCAAAAGAGCCACTTGTAATTAGAATAATGAATAAATTTAGGCAAAAAAAAACCGGGTCTCTGGAATAAATTCCGGACCCGGCGAGTTGAACAGGGAGGTTTCACGTCTGGGAGACGTAGGATCTCCGAAGAGACCCTTACCAACGCATCGCGCTGATGTGTAAATTTATAACCCGTTATGCTGCTATGCGTCTACACACATTTAGTCAATGCAGCCATGCATATTATGCATACCTAAATGCAATAATGTGAGGGGCTGTCTATCAAAACGCCATAATATGCTATAAATAATGAGTTTTTTTTGTGATGGGGGCGTGCAGTGGCTGATTTTAAAGCTCAATTTTAAACTCTGTATTGGCCACATGACGCAGAAGAAAATCGCGAAAACTTGATATTCTTCTGGAGTTTCTTCTCTCTTCTGCATACACAAAAAACAAATCAAGGTCAGGCCTTGTGACTTGCGGCAGGATAATTTCAAGATTCGGATCATCTTTAATGATGTAATCGGGCAATACGGCAATGCCGGCATGGTTTTTTGTCGCCTGAATCATACCGTTCATAGAATTGACGAGCATGACATTGTCCTGCGCAAAGTTAATGTCGATTTCTTCCAGCAGCCAGTTAACATGCGCAAAGGGCGGCGTGGCCTGTGTGATGTAGCCTAAAAGCCAGTGATCATGCAAATCGTGCAGGCGCTCTGGGCGGCCGTGTTCATCCAGATAGTCCTTGCTGCCACAAATATGGAAACCAAGCGAGGTCAGGTGACGCTGAATAAGGTCTGGCTGCTCGGGTTTGTTCATACGAAGGGCGATATCGGCCTCGCGCATGCCCAAATTAAGGATACGGTCATCAAAAAGCAGCGTTAATTGCAAATCAGGATGGGTGGCGCGTAAATCTCTAAGTTTGGGAAACAGCCAGCTGGTGCCAAAAAACTCGATCATCGTGACCATGAGCGGGCCGCCGGCGCGCTGGCGGGTGTCCATAATCTGCCCTTCAATATGGGTCAGCTTTTTAAAAATTTCCTGCGTGGTGTCGAATAACAGCTCGCCTTGTTCGGTCAAGATAAGGCCGCGGGCATGGCGGTGAAATAGGGCAACGGAGATCGAATCTTCCAGCGTGGAGATTTGGCGGGAGACAGCCGATTGGCTCAACCCCAGCTTTTCTCCCGCGCGCGTAAAACTGCCTTCTTTGGCAACGGTGTGGAATATTCTCAGCTTGTCCCAATCCATTGTTATTTTCCTTCTATGTTATCGGGATTGCTGTTCGTTATTTATTCCGCCGCCTCGGCTTTGTGCGCGGTTTCTTGCGCCGCCAGAAACCTGTCGGCCTCCAAAGCGGCCATACAACCCATGCCGGCTGCTGTAACGGCCTGACGATATGTGTGATCGGTGACATCCCCTGCGGCATACACGCCGGGGATAGATGTCTCGGTCGAATCGGGCTTGGTGATGATGTAATTCAGCTCGTCCATCTCCAGTTTGTCTTTGAACAAATCAGTGGCCGGATCATGGCCGATGGCAACGAAAAGACCTTCGAAATCTTTTGTATTCTCTTCACCTGTTTTGACATTCTTAAGGCGTAGACCTGTCATGCCTTGCTCATTACCGACCACTTCTTCGACCGTGGTGTCCCAGAGAAATTCCATTTTCTCGTTAGAGAATAGGCGCTCTTGCAGAATTTTCTCGGCGCGTAAGCTATCGCGGCGGTGAATAAGGGTCACTTTCGAGCAGAAATTGGTCAGGAACAATGCCTCTTCGACGGCCGTATTGCCGCCGCCGACAATGGCCACTTCCTTACCGCGGAAGAAAAACCCGTCACAAGTGGCGCAGGCGCTCACGCCTTTTCCGCGAAATTTATATTCACTCTCCAGCCCCAGCCAGCGGGCTTTGGCACCAGTTGCGATTACAATGGTATCGCCTGTATAAACTGTGCCGTCATCACCGGTGGCCTTATAGGGGCGCGCGGTGAAATCGACATCTTTGATGTAATCGCTGATCATTTGCGTGCCGACATGTTCGGCCTGCGCGCGCATTTGTTCCATCAGCCATGGCCCCTGAATAACATCGGCGAAACCGGGGTAATTCTCGACCTCTGTGGTAATCATCAGCTGGCCGCCCGGCTCGGTTCCGGTCACAAGAATCGGGTTAAGATTGGCGCGCGCGGCATAGATGGCGGCTGTATATCCGGCGGGGCCTGATCCGATAATTAAAACTTTGCTGTGGGTGCTGCTCGGTGTCGTGCTCATTGTGGCTTTCTTTTACCTGTCGTCATTCTTGAGAAATATATTCTTTTCTAGTGTTTTTACGAGGCTTTGTCAGCCTTTAATCTGCTTTTCATCCGCATTTTTATGGCTTCGGCCACTTTTTGCGCATCGTTTAGCTTCTCATACTCCCAAGGCTCCAGTTTGCCTTCAAATTTACGTAGGGCGCCCCTGTTTTTCAAAATGCCGTATAGAGCCTCGAATTTACCAGATCCACCCTCTAGAGGGATAGAATAGACGGGTTTACCGGTTGTTGCTGCTTCGGAGAGCATCGAGGCGCTGTCATTGGTGGCCAGTATAAAATCGGCATGCGCCAAAAACCCGAAATAGGGATTCTCGCCTTGACCGTCCCAGAAATAGATGTTCTCGCCCTGCAGTGCACTTTGCAGCTTTTTGCGAAAGCGCTCCGGCGTGCGGCGCGACACTGTAATCATGAGGCCGGCATCCAACGCTTTTAAATGCCCGATCAATTGATCAACCGTCTCTTCGGTCATCTTGTGGGTTTTGCTGTTCCCCCCGATCAGCACGGCGGCGCGCGGGGCGGGCAGGGTACCCAATGTGGATTTGAATTGAACGTAAGCGCGCTGCAGCCTTTTATCTGTGATGCGGTTCGGCGTCGCTGTGGTCACGATAACGTTCTTACCGCGCAGAGCATCATGGGCGGGCACGGCCACCAGATCAAAATAATGCGGCTTTATACGCGGGTCTTGCAATTGTACGGTAAAGGTCTGGCCAAGGCTCATTTTCCTAACATAGCGAGAAACAGCAATGCTTTTGCGCCCGCCTGCGATCAAGATGTCGGGCCAAGGGGCATAAAGCAGGGGATCAAAAGCCCACCATGTTTCAAACCCCAAATAAGGCGAAAAGCTTTTCCACGGCTCACGGAGCTTGATTCGTTTTACGATAGGCTTTAGACCAAGTGCTTCGGCCACGCCGATGCATTGGTTTTCTGTCCCCGCAATACCTTCGGTAACGACCCAGCAGCTCATATTTTTTATTTGATTATCCATACGCCCTACACTTTATTCTAAAAAGCAGAATATTTCATGCTGAAAATGCTTGCGAAACTCCGCTTAAGTTTATATTTATGATGCGACATAAATGAAAAAATATTTCTGTATATACGTAATAATAGTTTAATTAGTTGAAACAAATATAAAGGCTGGAATTAAATGGCGCGCGCAAAACTGGATAAGATTGATAAGAAGATTTTAAAAGAACTTCAGGAGCATGGCCGTATTACCAATGTTGATCTGGCGCAAAATGTCGGTATATCCGCGCCGCCTTGTTTACGTCGCGTGCGTGCGTTGGAAGAAATGGGTTTTATCAAAGGCTATCACGCCAAGGTTAATCACGGATTTTTAGGCTACGGCGTCACTGTTTTTGCTTCGGTCAAGCTGACCTCCCAGGCTGAGACCGATTTGCTGGCGTTCGAGAAAAAAATCAAGGAATGGCCAATGGTGCGCGAATGTTACATGCTCGCCGGTGATGTAGATTTTATGCTGAAGGTTGTGGCCAAGGACTGGGACAATTATCAGGAATTCCTGACCCATGATCTAACAGCGGCGCCGAATGTGACCTCGGTCAAATCATCCCTCGCCATCCGTGCCACGAAGGACGCGCCGGGTATCCCCATCGAGATCGAATAAGACGATACAAAAAAAGCTGCGCAAACTAACGCAGCTTTTTATACTCAAAGTAAAAATTACTTATAAATAACGCTCAAAATTTCGTAAACGCGTTTGCCTTTCGGAGTGCGCACGGTAACGCTGTCACCTTCGCTTTTGCCGATCAGGCCGCGGGCAAGCGGGGCGCTCAGGGATATGCGTCCTTTTTCTGTGTTGGCTTCGTAATCGCCGACAATCTGGTAAGTGAACTCCTCATCGGTATCCTCATCCACGATCTCGACAGTTGCGCCGAATTTTACAGTTTTGCCGTTCAGCGTTGCCGGATCAATGATCTGCGCTTTGCCAGTGACGGCCTCCAATTCCTGAATGCGGCCTTCAATAAAGCTCTGTTGTTCACGGGCGGCGTGGTATTCGGCATTCTCTTTCAAATCGCCATGTTCGCGCGCGGTTGCAATAGCCTCGATCACGTTGGGGCGCTGTACTTTCTTCAAATCATGCAACTCGGCCAGCAGGTTTTCATGGCCTTGTTTGGTTACGGGTATTTGTTCCATAGTCTTATTAATCCTTTCTACGCCATAAAAAACCCCGTTGCAGCTCCCGCAAATTCGGGCATGCGCTTCAGGGGTGACGGTAATTCCAAAATATCAAAACCCGCTCGGCAGCGAGCGGGAGTTGATTAAAACGTAGTATGTTTTTAAGGGGCTGTCAAATGCAAGATGAAACTACGCCGCTTCCTCTTTGTCCTGCGTATCAAAATAGCTTTGCAGGGAGAACACATCGAGATCATGCGCCTTGAGCGCCTTAATCGCCTGAACGCCTGCGCCCGCCGCACTCATGAGCGTATAATACGGTATCTTGTTCATAAGAGCCTGACGACGGATAGATGTACTGTCCGCAGCCGCTTGCGAGCTTTTCGAGGTGGTATTGATCATCAAATCAATCTCGCCGTTGATAATGGCATCAATAATATGCGGCTGGCCTTCCAGTACCTTATTAATACGTTTCACCTCAAGCCCTTGCTCTTTCAAATGGGAACACGTGCCGCCTGTCGCGACAAGTTTAAAACCCATTCTGGCAAGATCTTTAGCCACCGGCACTAAGGCTTCCTTGTCGTCATTTTTCACCGATAAGAATACCGTGCCTTGCGTTGGCAGTTTAACGCTGGCGCCGAGCTGTGACTTGGCAATCGCATTGGCCAGTTCACGGTCCAGCCCCATAACCTCACCGGTCGATTTCATCTCAGGCCCCAAAAGCGGCTCTACGCCCGGGAAGCGGCTGAACGGGAAAACGGGCGCTTTGACCGCGCTGTGATCCGGGCTCATGCCATGCAGCAAATGTTTGAAATCTTTCAGCTTCTCGCCTGCCATGATGCGCGCGGCAATCTTGGCAACGGGCACGCCTGTGGCCTTAGCGACGAACGGAACGGTGCGCGATGCACGCGGATTAACCTCGATAATATAGATATCGAACTCTCCGCTATCGGCGTTGCGGCGTGCGGCGAATTGCACATTCATCAGGCCTTTAACGTTGAGGGCTTTGGCCAGCTGAATTGTTTGTTTTTCCAACTCGCGCACGGTTTTATAGGGCAGGGAGTGCGGCGGCAATACGCAGGCACTGTCGCCCGAATGAATACCCGCTTCCTCGATATGCTCCATAATGCCCGATACATAAACCTCGTCCCCATCACAAAGGGCATCGACATCAATCTCGATCGCGCTTTTCAGGTAACGGTCGAGCAGCACAGGGTTCTTTCCCGAAACCTGCACGGCGGTGTTGATATAGCGCTTGACCTCATCCATAGAATGCACGATTTCCATCGCCTGACCGCCCAATACGTAAGAGGGGCGAATAACGAGCGGGAAGCCGATATCTTCGGCAATTTTCAGCGCTTCGGCCTCGGTGCGGGCAAGGCCGTTTGGCGGTTGGCGTAGCTTAAGTTTATGCACCAGCTTCTGAAAGCGCTCGCGGTCTTCGGCCAGATCAATGGCGTCAGGGTCGGTTCCCAAAATCGGAATATTTTCGCGCTGCAGCGCCTCGGCAAGTTTGAGGGGTGTTTGACCACCAAGCTGGACGATAACGCCTTTGACTTCGCCGTTTTCCTGCTCGGCGCGGATAATTTCGATGACATCTTCCTCGGTTAGAGGCTCGAAATAGAGGCGGTCGGATGTGTCATAATCGGTGGAGACGGTTTCGGGATTACAATTGACCATGATGGTCTCGTATCCGGCCTCTTTCAGAGCATAGCTGGCGTGAACGCAGCAATAATCAAATTCGATACCTTGCCCGATACGGTTCGGCCCGCCGCCAAGGATAATGATTTTCTTATTGGCTGTCGGCTCGACCTCGCTTATGGCTTTGCCAAAGCTCGGCTGCTCATATGTGCTGTACATATAAGGAGTGAGAGAAGGTATTTCTGCCGCGCAGGTATCAACGCGTTTATAAACAGGGCGCACCTTATGCGTATGGCGGGCTTGGCGTACATTTTCCTCGGTGACGTTCATCAAAACGGCCAAGCGGCGATCTGAAAAACCAAGGCGTTTCAGGCGCAGCCAGCCTTCGGCATTAACAGGCAATCCTGCTTCTTTGATCTCTTCTTCGGTTTTCATGATATTCTGGATGCGCTCCAAGAACCATGGATCATACTTACAAACGGCATGCACTTCCTTCACGCTATAACCCTGACGGAGTGCTTCGGCGATATACAAAATGCGGTCCGGCGTCGGGCGGGCGATGGCGGCAAAAATCTCATCGCGCATGGTCTCCGGCGAATCCGCTTTATCGGCCACGCTTTTCGGTGTCAGGCCATCCAATCCCTTTTCCAGCGAGCGCATGGCTTTTTGGATGGACTCTTCGAAGCAGCGGCCAATGGCCATCGCCTCACCAACCGATTTCATGGATGTGGTCAGCGAATCTTTCGCGCCGCGGAATTTTTCAAATGCGAAGCGTGGAATTTTAGTGACAACATAATCAATGGATGGCTCGAACGATGCAGGGGTCTTGCCGCCCGTAATATCATTGTCTAGCTCATCCAGCGTATAACCAACGGCCAGTTTTGCCGCGATCTTGGCGATCGGGAAGCCGGTCGCTTTGGACGCCAGA